>JAVEQP010000115.1:0-4370 GCA_034007585.1 Lentimicrobium sp.
CCCCTTGTCTCCTTGTCTCCCCGTCCCTACTTAACCAGTCTAAGAAAATCCACGTCAGTTCCCGGTTCAATTTCGCGGGGTTCCATACCATGGTGGAAGACGCGCATTTTATGACGGCCGATCAGCTTAAGGTGACCATCTTCATAAATGAGTGAAGTGGCTTCCCTCAGGCCTGCAACATAAACTTCGGGATTGGCAACCAGAAATTCTTCTATACGTTGTTCGCGAGTTTCGCCTCCATGTCCTTCCGGATGAGCATCCAGATAATGCGGATTGATCTGAAAAGGAATCAGATCCATGCATTGGAAGCTGTCAGGCTGAACTATAGGCATGTCGTTGGTAGTACAAAGCGTAGGACAGGCTACATTGCTGCCGGCACTCCACCCCATGTATGGCACACCGGCCAAAGCACGACCTCTGATGGCCTGCATTACCCCGTTACGTTGCATTTCGCGTACCAGGTGAAACGTATTTCCACCGCCAACAGCTATGGCTTCTGCTTCTACCACCGCTTTTACCGGATCACTTTCGTGATGAATAGAATAAAGTTCATAGCCCATTTCTTTGAAAACTGTTTTCACTTTATTTTCGTACTCATCATAACTCAAAGTTACCCCCGCATAAGGAATAAAAAGTACCCGTTTTACGCCGGTACCTTCAAGGAAATTAGTAATTATCTGACGAGGCCAGCCAAGATAGGCTTCACCGGGGTTGGTGGAATTGCTAATTAGTAAAAGCTTCATATTGTCATATTTAGAATTTATGATTGAGACCTGATATAACACCTCCGGATGCGGAGGTGAATATAAAGCACAAATATAAGGAATGTAGCCGGAACCGGCAAATATTTGGCAATATTGATTTTGAAATCAGCTTAAAGGGTCGATTTGATATGAAATGAATATCCATCAATAAAAGTTTTATACCACTTATCGCCAGAGGTATAAAATTTAATCATCGTTTTCAAGGGCACTTCTCCCAGCTCCGACTTGTCGCGATTGGCCAGACCCCGGGCCAGACTTTGCTGGAAATTAACCGTTTCGGACGCTGATACTTTACTCATGCGCAGTTTCTCTACCAGCGAAAGGGCATCGTCAAATCTGTTGCGGGCCATTAAATAGCCAATGGTGTAATCAATCAGTTCCCGGTTATCGGAATCCATAGAAAGCGCCAATAAACCCGTATTTATAAGACCAACCGTATCAAGACGGAAAGTATTAAAAAGCACCTCAGCCTGTTGCAGTTTTTCGATACCTTCGTTCAACCCGCCTGAACCAATAAGTTCAAGTGCTTCAGCATGCAGGGTGTTCCATCTAACACGATTTAAGAAAGGAGCAGTGCGCTGATTGAGCTCTGTGGTGGACAGCCCGCAGTATGATTTGGAAAAAATCAGCTCACGCGCTTCGGCAATTTTCTGTGCAGCATCATCAAAGTGGTTGTTGAACAATAAGTCTTCTGCCTGACCGATAAGCGAAGTCAATTCCCCACGAATTCTGCTACAAGCCAGAGATTCCGCTTGTTGCTGCAAATCACTGTATTGCTGTTGCAAGACGGAATAATGGGCAACATTCAGGCGGAGGCCAAGCTGACTGGCTTCCTGCACCAGATGTAATGCCTGTTCCGGTTCGCCCGCCCACAGTTTTAGTCGACCCTTAGAATACAATTCATTGATATAAGGCAAGGCGATACGGGTAATAAGCGTATCGTACATTACAAGGTGTGACAAATTAAATTCCTTTGCCAAATCGGTGGCTGACAATAATCTTGTCATTGCACCATCAGCTTGTCTGGCTTTTTGCAGCTCAGATGCAGCCAGCAAAAACGAAGAATAGCGCAGACCGGCGATACTTCTCCGCAAGCTGTCGGTAAGAGTAAGGTCAGGCCTGAATACCGGATAAGCGGAAGCAAAAGCAAGTGCTTCATCCAGTTTATTATCGGCCTGATCAAGTTGTCCGCGCACAATAAGCTGGCTTATAAGGTCTGCCTGCTGCCTGAACATCATTCCGGCAGCTTCATTCACCCCCTTGCGGTATGCCAGGCTCATTTGTACTCCCTCATGATTATCTGCAATACGTTTCGCCTGTTCAAATTCTGACAATGCGAGCGCATAATCCCCTGAGCTCAACTGTGATAGCCCTTTCCGTATATATAAATCAGCCAGTTGCTCATACAAGGGCGGAAGTTCGTTCAGGCGGAAAGCCGACATCTGGTATTTTTCAGAGTAACGGTCAGCCTCATCCAGATAGTTTTCCGCAAGTCCGCTAAGGTTTTTGTTTATTGACTTGCGCACAACCCTGATATAAGAAGCAGTAAGCCCGTTACGGGCAATGGCCAGTCGTTGGTTAATGGTGTCACTAACCGGCACAAAGGGATTCGCTTTAGCCATCTTTATGGCTGAGGACAAAATATCCACCGACTCGGCATAGCGATCTTCCGCCATTAATTGGTTGGCCAGCCCCAGCACTGCCTTATCCGTTGACAGAGATAAGTGTCTGGTATTCCAGCCCTCTTTAAGCCTGTTTCCTATAAACTGATCCAGTTGATTTTTAATGGATAACAATTGACCAGTGGTTATACAATTGGTATAGAGTCGGTAAAAGAAAGGACTGCTGTAATAATCGGTTTTCTGCGAAAGCGATAAAGCATCTCTGAGCACCCGCGCATAAGCATCTCCTGTTTTTCGATAAAGGTTTCCCGTTAGGGAAGTTGTAATAATGTTGCGTTGTAGATAGGGCAGTAAATCGTTGTAACGAAAGGCGCTGGCGCGGAATTTTTCATTCAGTCGCATCGGATCTTTGCCCGGGATAATAATGGATCGAATAGCACAGGCTTCATGGAGCAGGAGCAGACTCTTTGCGCCGAAAATCAGCGTCTGGACAGCACTTTCGGGCGTATGAACCCGCAATCTTGCTGATTTCAACCGGGCTTCCAGTGTATCGGCCAGTGCCGCCGCAGCCACATAATCGCGAATAAGATATAATTCCCTTTCGGCAATTGCGTATGTCTTTTCCGAAAATTCAAACTGAACTATTTTGACCTCTGCCCTGCTGCCTTCAGCCCAAAGACTGTCAGGAAATGTACCTATAATAATACCCTGTTCTAAATCTAAAAGTTTCACTTTTTGTTGAGTCGCTGCCCACTTCTCCCCTTCAACAGGGTGCATTAACCTGAAAGAGACATTACAAAAGGCAGGCACCAGGACTTTTGACAAATCAAAGCCATAGACAAAAACATCACCCGTGCATATGGATGGCGTAAGTACAATGGTGGCTTCAAGCTGATTTTCAAGATTATAGCTGATGCTGGTGTTAAAATTGTACAAAAAGGTAAAGCTGGTTTTATCCGGCACCTTGCGGTTTGCCAGCGCCAGTTGATTGATAATCTTGCTGTTGTACCGGCTGTTATTTCCATAAGATTTATAAAAAATCTCAAAAGAGCCTTCTTTATCCATACTATAAATGGTCTGTCCGTTGACGGCCAAAGCAAACGTTGAAAGCAGAAATAAAAGGAGGAGGCGCATGCGCATCAATAAAGTAGAAATTATCACGCTGCAAAATTAGCAATGCCTGGTTAAACTCTGCGAAAATGAAAAAAAATATACCAGGAATGCTAACAAAGGCATCACTGATATTTCATATGACGTAAATAATCTACTGATTGAAATTGCATTTTTAAGAGACACTAAATTGGTTTATCTTTACGACGCTGCAGGAAACCTCATCCCCCCGCCCTTCTCCTAAAGGAGAAGGGAGCTAAATCCTACTATTTTCGTAGATTTGGACTTTGCTAAAGAATTCTCATGGCTCAAAATATCTCAGTTAACACATGCTTCACCCTCTCCTTGCGGTGCCTGAGCTTAATCGAAGGCAAGAGAAGACAGGGCGAGGTGGCAACAAAGGAGAAGGGAGCTAAATCCTACTATTTTCGTAGATTTGTACTTTGCTAAAGAATTCTCATGGCTCAAAATATCTCAGTTAACACATGCTTCACCCTCTCCTTCAGGAGAGGGCAGGGTGAGGTGACACCGCATGGAGAAGGGAGCTAAATCCTACTATTTTCGTAGATTTGTACTTTGCTAAAGAATTCTCATGGCTCAAAATATCTCAGTTAACACATGCTTCACCCTCTCCTTGCGGTGCCTGAGCTTAATCGAAGGCAAGAGAAGACAGGGCGAGGTGGCAACAAAGGAGAAGGGAGCTAAATCCTACTATTTTCGTAGATTTGTACTTTGCTAAAGAATTCTCATGGCTCAAAATATCTCAGTTAACACATGCTTCACCCTCTCCTTCAGGAGAGGGCAGGGTGAGGTGACACCGCATGGAGAAGGGAGCTAAATCCTACTATTTTCGTAGATTTGTACTTTGCTAAAG
>JAVEQP010000115.1:4468-9955 GCA_034007585.1 Lentimicrobium sp.
TTCACTTCAACCACCTTAAATTCCGTGCGCCTGTTGGCTGCCTTACCGGATTCGGTGTCGTTGCCGGCAATGGGTTGATTTTCGCCATAGCCTTTGTACGACAAACGATTGCTATCAATGCTATGTTCTATAAGAAAATCATATACTGCCCGGGCCCTTTTTTCGGAAAGCGCCAGATTGTGAGCCGGTGTGCCCGTATTGTCGGTATGTCCGCTTATTTCAATGGTAAGGCCGGGATTGGAAGTCAGTAGTTGTAACAGCTTATTCAGCTCAGCGGTTGATTCAGGAAGCAGACGGGCACTGTCGGTTTCAAAGAAAATATTATTCAGTGTGGCTATTTCACCTTTCACAATGGGTTTCAGCGGCACATCCCGAAAGTAAGGTTCCGTATAATCATGCATTCCCTGTAACCGGAAACGGGCAGAATAAAACAAATAGCCTTTCTTCTCCACTGTTAAAGCATAATTTCGGTTGGCCGGAATGGTCAGCAAAAACCCGCCGGTTTGTGCATTCGACTCAGATTGAACCATTACCGTATTGTTGTCCACATCGGTAAGCGAAAAGCGGGCAGAAAGTTTTTGACCAGTGATACTGTCGAAAACCACGCCTTTCATATAGGTAACGGGCAGTGGCCGGGCGGCTTCGGGCAGGCGGAAGCGGTAGATGTCCTGTAAGCCAAAGCCCCCTTCTGCAGCCGAAGAAATATAGGCATACTTTCCGGCATTATCCACCACCAGGTTCATCTCGTCGGCAGCAGTATTTACCGGATAGCCAATATTTTCGGGTGATGACCAGTTCCCATTTCCATCCAGCCGGGAAACAAAAATATCACCTTCGCCCATGCCCGGCCAGCCTTTGGATGAAAAATAAAGCGTTGCGCCATCCGGATGGATAAATGGACTGCGTTCATCTTCAGCGGTATTAAGTTTGTCGCCGGCGTTTTCGGGCGCACTCCAGGAGCCATCGTCCTGAAGCCGGGTAATCCAGATATCGCTTTTGCCAAATCCTCCGGAGCGGTTACTCACAAAATAGAGCGTCCGGCCATCGGGAGAAAAGCTTGGTTGCGATTCCCAGGAAGGGGAATTTACCGTTGATCCAAGATTTTTGGGTTCGCTCCAACTATTGTTCTGCCTTGTGGAATAATAAAGATCACAACTTCCATAGCCATCGGGCCGGCTACAGGCCGCAAAAAACAACAATTGTCCATCGGGCGAAAGACAAAGCGCACCTTCGTCGCCGGGTGTATTTATGGGTGGGCCCAACGGCAGTGCAGCACTCCAGGCGGTATCACCCAGGCGATAGGAGACATAAAAATCTTCATCGCTTTCCCTGCTGTTTGGAATACGCCGAGTGAAATACAGGGCTGATCCATCGGCACTCAGATAATTAACAAAATCATAACCCACTGAATTTATGGCTGTTCCCATGTTCACCGGATGATAATCCACCGGATGCGCGATAGCATATATACGAAAACGGGCTGATTGTATGTTCTTTTCGGCACGCGAACTTTCAGCCGGGCGGGCAACGCCAAGTGCAAGAAACCGCTCATAATTGGCTATGGCTTCTTCGTATTTGTTTTCTCTGAACTGCAGGTTGGCCAGAATATAAAAAGCCGGCGGAAAAAATGCTGGATCGATGACAATGGCCCTTGAATAGGCATCTATTGCCGTAGCGTAATCGTTTTTCAGGTTGCTGATGTCGCCAAGCAAAAGCCAGCTTTCAATGTACTGAGGATCTGCTTTTAAGGCCTTGCGAACCTCTATGATGGCCTGATCATAAACGGCGGCATTATAGTAAGCCAGCGCTTTTTGATGAAATTTTGCCGCACGGCTATCATTTTGCTGAGCCTGAACATGTTGAAAGGCAGCAAAGAGGTACAAAAAGCACAAAGAAAATATTTTGATTCTGCGCATCATTAAATAAATGAAAGGCGAAGATAATCAATCTCTAAGGATTTTCGAGAGATGGAGCCGTATAAATCTGCGGATAAAAGCGATAGATGCGTGCGGGAGCAATGGGCGTTTTCTCTGCCGAAATAAGCAGCCTGTTGCCCGGAAAATAAGTAATTCCTTCCGTTTGAGTCCCAAACATGCCCGTGAAAGCAATGCGTCTTTTGTTTCCTGAAAAGATATCACCCGGTACAAAATCGTAGATAAGCACCAAAAATGGTTCGTAATCCTTATAGCCGCATAACGCGATTTGCCAGCCATCGGGGGATATATCCGCTCCCGTAATCAGGCCATCCACTTCAAGCACACCTTTGGGCTCCAGAACATAGGTGCCGGGTATTTTGGGCAATTCATACACCCGTGATTTCTGGTTTGCCCAGTTCTTTGAAAAAAGAAGCAGCTTATCGCCAAAGGCAATCAAGGCCTCACAATCAAAATTATGATTATATGCATCTGGCTCATAACTTTTCTGATCTCCATAGGAAAAGTGAATAATTTCAGGTTCCACCGAAACATCTCCCGACTCCGGAATGGCAGATTTTTCGATTTTATAAACACACTGATCGCGGCGGTTGCCTACATTGTTTCCAAAATCACCAATATAGATATGATGATCATCCTGTGCAATGTCTTCCCAGTCGTAATTGTGGGCATTTGAAATGGAAATGGTTTGTCTCACGCGCCCTTTCAGTGTATCGAGGCAATAGATTTCAGGCTCTCCCCCACTGTCGTTGTGTGTCCACAGGCTTCCTCTCCAGTAAACAAGTCCGGAAGTTTCATGCACCTTATTTGACAAACGTGAAATGTAAACCTGGGCTGTAGTCGAAGTATAGGGATATTGGCAGCTTCCATCATTGATGGACGCGGATGTATTGTAATTCAAGGCCTGAGGATCAGTACATCCAACTTCCTGAGCAGAAAGGGAGGAAACAGAGACAAAAACAAGCAATAAACCCGTTAACAAACGATAACTCCATCTTAGCAGACTCATTACAAAAACTTAAGGATAGATTTCTTTTTCATAAGCCTTAAACGTATTCAACATCAGGCTCACAATGGTCATAGGACCAACACCGCCGGGCACGGGGGTAATGTAACTGCACTTTGGTGCTACGGCTTTAAAATCGACATCACCGGTAATATGATATCCTTTTTCACTTTTGTCATCCACCCGGTGAATGCCCACATCAATCACTACTGCTCCCTGCTTTACCATATCGGCTTTCACAAATTCAGGCTGGCCAATGGCGGCAATGAGTATATCCGCCTGACGGGTTATTTCGGGCAAGTTCCTGGTTTTGCTGTGGCAGATGGTCACAGTGCTATTACCAGGATTGGCTTTGCGTGACATCAGGAGGCTTACGGGGGTGCCCACAATATTGCTGCGCCCCAGAACCACACAATGTTTACCTTCAGTTTCAATCTTATACTTTTCGAGTAACAGCATTATACCGGCCGGGGTAGCAGGCAGATAGCCCGGCAATCCCAATGTGAGACGGCCAATATTGGCAGGATGAAAACCATCCACATCCTTTTCCGGCTTAATGCGTTGAAGCACTTTATCGCTGTCGATATGCGCCGGCAGCGGGAGTTGCACGATAAAACCATCCACTTCTTCATCATTATTCAGGAAATCAATGGCATCAATAAGTTGCTTTTCAGAAATAGTGGCCGGATACCGATATACACTTGAAGTAATACCCGCCGATTTACAGGCTTTTTCCTTGCTGGCAACATAGGTTTGGCTGGCAGCATCATCACCAACCAGAATGGCTGCCAGATGGGGAGGAGTGCCGCCCGAATCAATGATGGCTGCAACTTTTGCAGCAATTTCCGTCTTAATTTCCTGGCTAATTTTCTTTCCGTCAATTAATTTCATATTATACTATATTATGTTCGTCAGTACTTGACTTTAAGCTTATTTACTTATTCTGAGAAAATATCAGAAAAATTTATCTTTCCCATTATCTTTTCCTGCCCGACATCTTTTTCATGTTGCGCATGGCGTTCAGGGCGTTTTTTCCGCCGCCTCCGGATACCATTTTCATCATTTTGCGGGTGTCTTCAAACTGTTTGATTAAGCGGTTTACTTCAGCTATGTCCGTTCCGCTGCCCATGGCAATGCGCTTGCGCCGGCTACCGTTCATTACCGAAGGATTCTCCCGTTCGTAAGGAGTCATGGAACCGATAATGGCTTCAATGCCTTTGAAAGCGTCGTCATTGATATCCACATCTTTCAGGGCTTTCCCCATTCCGGGGATCATCCCGATAAGGTCTTTCACATTACCCATCTTCTTTATCTGCTTTATCTGGCTGATAAAGTCATTGAAGTTAAAGGTGTCTTTGGCCAGCTTCTGTTGCAATTTGCGGGCTTCCACTTCATCAAACTGCTCCTGTGCGCGTTCAACAAGGGAAACAATATCACCCATGCCCAGGATACGATCGGCCATACGCGAAGGATAGAACACGTCAATGGCATCCATCTTTTCACCAAGACCCACGAACTTTACAGGTTTGTCCACCACCGAACGAACGGTTAAGGCGGCACCACCACGGGTATCGCCATCTAATTTGGTGAGCACCACCCCGTCATAATTGAGCCTGTCGTTAAAAGCTTTGGCCGTATTTACAGCATCCTGACCAGTCATGGCATCCACCACAAACAGCGTTTCCTGTGGGTTTACCGATTTTTTGATGGCAGCTATTTCATTCATCATCTGCTCATCAATGGCCAAACGACCGGCAGTATCAATGATCACCACATTGTAATCAAATTCTTTGGCATGAGCAATGGCCTTTTTAGCGATGTTTACCGGCTCTTTATCGTCATCAATGGTAAAAATCTTCACACCTATCTGTTCACCAAGCACCTTTAGCTGCTCAATAGCAGCAGGACGGTAAACGTCACCGGCAACCAACAATACTTTCCTATTTTTTCTGGTTTTCAGGTAGTTGGCAAGCTTTGCAGAAAAGGTAGTTTTACCCGAACCCTGAAGACCGGCAATGAGAATGATGGCTGGCGAACCTTTTATGTTTATCTCCTCCTGTTCGCCTCCCATAAGCTGTGCCAACTCATCGTGCACAATTTTCACCATAAGCTGTCCGGGCGAAACGGCCGTCAAAACCTGCTGTCCGAGCGCTTTTTCCTTTACCAAATCAGTAAATTGTTTGGCTACTTTATAACTTACGTCGGCATCAAGCAGCGCCTTACGCACCTCTTTAAGGGTTTCGGCGACGTTAATCTCAGTAATGTGGCCCTGGCCTTTAAGGGTTTTGAATGCCCGATCGAGCTTTTCACTTAAATTCTCAAACATATCGTTTTATCTCCGCTGTTTTTATCGTATTTGGAAGTGCAAAAGTAAGAAATTTCGGGATACAAGGCTGCGCGATTGCGGATTGCGGATTGAAGATGTGATGATGTGCGGATGTGAAGATTGGGGATTTCAGATTGCAGATTGCGGATGTGATGATGTGCGGATGTGAAGATTGGGGATTTCAGATTACAGATTGCAGATTGCGGATTGAAGATGTGATG
>JAVEQP010000116.1:0-9675 GCA_034007585.1 Lentimicrobium sp.
TGTTAATTTCTAACGTCTTATATGGACAGATAAGGGGAGATTGCAGATTGCGGATTTTGGATTGCAGATTGAACTCTTGACCACTGATTAATTCCCGCGCAGAGACGCAATGACGCAAAGGAACGCAAGAGTTGATTGCGGATTGCAGATTGGGGATTGCGGATTAAATTCTTAACCACCAATCACCAGTCACCAGTCACTGATTGCAGATTGAATTCTTGACCACTGATCACTGATCACAGATTACAGATCACAGATCACTGATCACAGCTAAAGAATAATCAATTAATCAATTAACCAATCAAATCCGGTTTCACTGTGCGCCTTGCGGGCATGCTTAACGAATCGAGCTGGCGGGTGAGCATTATTCTTTGTGCGTTAAATTGGTCGAGAAGTGCTTTTTTCACCGGCAGTGCGGGTGGGGACTCTACTTTTAGGGGATCTACAGGGGTGCCATTTTTGTAGAAGCGAAAGTCAAGGTGGGGGCCGGTTGAAAGTCCGGAACTACCCACATAACCGATTACCTGCCCCTGCTGAACCCGCGCACCCTTTGTAATTCCGGGTCCGTAGCCGCTCAGGTGCATATAGGCCGTAGTGTAGGTAGCATTGTGTTTAATCTTCACCAATCGTCCGGCACCTCCGGCCCAACGGGCGTCGATCACCGTACCATTGCCTACACTATGCACCGGAGTGCCTTTGGGAGCAGCATAATCCACCCCGTGATGCGGCCTGCGGATACGCAATACAGGATGTAACCTGCTGTTGGAGAAGCGTGAACTGATACGGGAATAGCGCAGGGGCGCTTTCAGGAAAGCCTTTCGGAGGCTCTGGCCATTTTCGTCGAAATAATCGGCCTGATCATCCTGCACAAAGCGGTAGGCAAACAAATCGCGGCCTCCATGGGTAAATTTTGCCGAAATGATGTTACCCAGACCGATAGGTTGATCATCAACGACCAATTCTTCATACAGCACCGTAAAGCTATCTCCTGGTTGTACGGAATAGAAATCAATACTCCAGGCATAAATTTCTGACAGTTCAATCGTAAGGTTCGGACTGGCTCCCGCCTCAGCCATGGCATTCCACAAGGAGGAAGATATGGTTCCCTTTGCAGAGCGATGGCGCAAAACCACTTCTTTTTCACCGGTATGAATGTGAACGGAGTCACCCGTCTCGAAGACGATATAGCTGGTAGGAGTGGCCTCATAGATAAAGTAGCATGCCCGTGACAGTGAATCATCGGTGCACAGCACAGTGTATTTATTCCCCGCCCTGAAGTTCTTCAAATTGAATATCCCTGCTGACTTGTTCACCAGCTTATCAATATCTCCGGGACCTATGTGGTAACGTGAAAGAATGTATGAAAGGTTTTCACCCGTCTTCACTACATCTTTCACCACCCGGAACGAATCTACCACAATACCATATTCCATGCGGGGTTCGGAAGCATACACCTCATCATTAACCGGTGGAACCGATAAGCGGGAACGGTATAAGTCGATAAAAACAAGGGCTACCACAACCAAAACAGTGGCTGCAATACCGATAAGGATTCTCTTTTTCGATGAGTTTTTCATGCGTAACATCAGGAAGTGCCCGCGTGTTCAGCGGGATAAAAATTTAAAAAAATAGCTTAAAATTTCGGACAATTGTCCGAAAGCTATACGTTCGTTTTGCTCATCGCGGCCTGCCGGCCGGCTTCAAGGGCATCGAGGTTTACTTTTACGACCTCCTCCCCTTTCCGTCCAAATATAGATTTGATGGCATCCACCAAAGCTTCATATTCAATGCCGAGATAAGGGGAAGCGGCGCCCAGAATCACCATATTTGCCGAACGGGTTGAACCCAGTTTTTTGGCTATTTCTTCAGCATCAATGGCAATATGCTGGGGTTGACGTTCAATTTCAGCAAGCAACTGATCCATTTCAGGATAGTTTTTGATGTTGATGTAAGGCTTAGTATTGGTTACCAGCCAGCCATCGGGCGAAAGCATAGGCAAATAGCGCAGTGACTCCATGGGTTCCACGGAGATGATCATGTCTGCCTTACCTTCAGGAATAAGATCAGACGCAATGGGATAATCGGCAATACGCAGATTGGACTGCACATCACCACCGCGCTGACTCATCCCATGTACTTCGGCCTGTTTCAGATAAAGTCCTTTATTAAGGGCGGCTGTTCCAATAATGGCAGCGATAGAGAGAATACCTTGTCCGCCTACGCCGGCGAGAATAATGTCTATTTTCATTGTTGAACCTCCGCTACTTTAGTTTTTTCCTTTTTTTCTTCGCGCACGCGGCGGGCCAGGGTTTGTATGCACTCGCGGCGTGGAATAACGACTGAAACACCGGGATAGGCAATTTCCTGTTTCATGATGGCCAGGTTTTCCTCGTGGTGTTTCTGTAATGGATTCAGAATATGGATATGTTCCTTCTCCACTCCAAGGGCAAGACAGATATCCTCAATCTTACCCAGGGCGGCAGAATTTTGTCCGCCGGTCATGGCGGTGGTGGCATTGTCGAGAATCATCACCGTAATGGGTGATTTAGCAATGACTGCATCGAGCAGCCCGGTCATCCCCGAATGGGTAAAAGTACTGTCACCAATAACGGCTACCGCAGGAACCAGTCCGGCATCGGCGGCTCCTTTGGCCATGGTGATGGAAGCACCCATATCCACGCATGAGTTGATGGCATCAAAAGGCTCGAGTGCGCCCAGGGTATAGCAACCGATATCAGAAAATACGCGGCCGCGGCTTACACTGGCCAGGGCCTCATTCAATGCGTTGTAGCTGTATATATGCGGACAGCCCTTGCACAATGAAGGCGGTCTTCCGCTTACCAGCGAAGGGATATCACGTCCTTTGGTCAGGGGCTTGCCGAGCGCAGCAGCTACCACGCCCGGGTTTAGTTCACCATCGCGCGGGATCGTACCATCCAGGCGTCCATGAACGGGTTTACCCAGATTGAGCAGACCCTTTATCTGTTCTTCAACCATGGGATAACCGTCTTCGAGAATCAGCAAACTGTCGCAGCGCTCATATAATTGTCTGATCTTTTCAACCGGTACAGGGTACTGACCAATGCGCAGCACAGGATGTGGCACTTTTTGCTGGTCGAAATTTTCAAGCAAATAGTTATAACCCAAACCACAGGCAATGATGCCCAGAGAAGTGTCCGGGTGTTCTATCATATAATTGAAAGGAGACTGTTCTGATTCGGTTTCAAACGAGGTCTGGGTAGTAAGCAATTGTTTATACTGTCGGCGGGCATTGGCAGGCAACAGAATAAACTGCTTGAGGTTTGCAGGCAATTGAATCTCATTCTGGGGCTGTGTTTCCCGTCGCATCACACCCGAACGGGAGTGGGCAAGCCTTGTGGTAATGCGCATAAGTACCGGAATACGATATTTTTCACTGAGTTCAAAACCCGTACGCACCATGTCGTAAGCTTCCTGTTGATTGCCAGGTTCCAGCATGGGAACGAGGGCAAATTTTCCGTAAAAACGGGAATCCTGTTCATTTTGAGAGGAGTGCATGGATGGATCGTCGGCGGCTACTACAATTAGCCCTCCGTTGGCACCGGTAATGGCTGAGTTGATAAATGCATCAGCAGCCACATTCATGCCTACATGCTTCATACAAACCATGGCACGTTTACCGGCATATGACATACCCAGTCCGGCTTCCATGGCTGTTTTTTCGTTGGCTCCCCATGAAGCTTTAACCTTACCCTCACGGGCTTCTTTTGAGTGCATCACATATTCGGTGATCTCTGTTGAAGGCGTGCCGGGATAAGCGTAAATGCCTGACAATCCGGCATCCAGAGCTCCCTGTGCAATGGCCTCATCTCCAAGTAATAATAATTTTTGCATTGATATATTCTTTAAATTTGTTCCTACAAAACAGTAAGACACTTTGGTCTTTAACGCTACAAAGCTAAATAAAATAAAGCAGTTAATACCCTGATTCATCTTATCTGAAATGGTTTTAAATTAGGAACTGCGAACACGAAATATTATTGTGCAACAGCTCCGGCTTTAGCCTGACAATTAATTTATCAACTTTCCGCTGTATTAACTGTTTGATGAATAACAAATGACCTAAAATTATCTGATGTTCAAAGCTTTAATTGTTGATGATGATCCCACTTTTTGCCTGATGCTTAAGTCATACCTGAGCAACAATGGATTTGAGGTGAAAGAGGTTTTTAGTGCAGGAAGTGCATTAAAAGCTGTGGGCGAACATAGCTTCGATATTGTACTTACCGATTTTCGTTTACCTGATTTTGATGGCATTACCTTAATTACGAAGGTGCGCAAGCTTTATCCGGATATGCCTATGCTTTTAATGACGCGGTATGGCGATATCCGTTCTGCCGTTACGGCTATAAAAAGCGGGGCTTTTGATTATGTTACCAAACCCGTTAATCCGGATGAATTACTGCTTACGGTAAACAAGGCGCTGAGCAATCGGCAACAATCCAAAAAAATTGCCGGTTTATCCCCGCGCTCCATATCCGGAGAGATCAATTACCTAAGGGGAACCAGTGCGCCTTCAATGATGGTGGAACAATACATTTCACTTATTGCGCCTACCGATATGTCGGTTATTATACAGGGCGAAAGCGGCACCGGCAAGGAATATGTGGCAAGAATGATTCACCTTAAAGGCCCGAGAAAGAATAAGCCTTTTGTGGCGGTTGATTGTGGGGCGATGAGTAACGAACTGGCGGCCAGCGAATTGTTCGGGCACACCAAAGGCTCGTTTACCGATGCCCATTCCGACAAGGAAGGTCAGTTTGAGCAGGCCAATGGCGGCACCCTGTTTCTGGACGAGATAGGGAACCTTTCGTATGAAAACCAGCTTAAACTGTTGCGGGCTACCCAGGAACGGAAAATCCGCAAGATTGGTGGGAATAAAGATATAGGTGTTGATGTACGCATTCTTGTTGCCACCAACGACGATTTGAGTTCCAGTGTGCAGCGTGGTGCCTTTAGGGAAGACCTGTTCCACCGGCTCAACGAATTCAAAATTAATGTGCCGGCACTGAGATCGCGGGGTGAAGATATTGTGCTTTTCGCCAATTACTTCCTGGAGCAGGCCAATCTGGAATTGAATAAGCAGGTAGCGGGTTTTGATAATGAGGTGACCGATAAAATTTTGAGCTATCACTGGCCGGGCAATATCCGGGAATTAAAAAACACCATTCGCCGGGCGGTATTGGTAGCTCAGGGCAGCTTACTCACCCTGGCGGATTTACCGCCGGAAATACTTTCGCCACCGGTCCGCAGAGCTGAGCCTTCACGTATTTCATCCGGCCAAACCGATTTAAAGGCGCTGGCGGAATCGCAGGAGCGGGAAGCCATAGAGAAGGTACTTAAGCAGGTACATTATAATCGAACACTGGCTGCCCAACTACTGAATATTGACCGGAAAACCCTGTACAATAAAATCAAACACTACGGAATAGAGGGGTAAGCTCTCCCCTGCCCTGCTATTGTATTTGCGCCATACGCAGCAGTTCCGCCTCAAGGGTGGGATGCAGCCGATTATTGATGGCAGTAATTTGTCGTATCAGCGCTTTTATCTTTTCAGGATCGGCCGGCGCTGTTTTCATTTCTTCCAATTGCTGCAACAGTGGCAGGGCGCGGGCAACGCCCATATGTCCATAACTGGTCAGCAGCTTATGGGCCAGCAGACTGATGCCTTCCTGACTTCCTTCTTCGGCCAGATTCCACAATTCCTTAACAGCCACCTGTGAAGTATGGATGAAAGAGCGAATAATACTGGCCATTTGTTCAGGATTGCCGGAAGTAAAGGTATCGGCCTGCCTGAGGTCAAAAAGGCGATCCTCAGAAGGGGCTTCAAAGACCGGTTGAACGGAAGGAGGCAATGCAATGGCCAGATGGGCAGCTATACGTTGAAGGAAATCGGCCTCACTAAATGGCTTTTGCAACACTTCGTTAAAGCCGGCATCCAGATAACGCGATTCATAGCGGTTTACCTTACTGGCCGTAAACGCAATCACCGGCATTCCCGAAACTGCAGGGCTGGTGTGTTGACGGATAAAACTTACCAGCTCATAACCGCTCAGTCCGGGCATTTGTACATCGGTCATCACAATGTCATAGGTCTGGTTGCCAATCATGTCTTTGGCCTGGTGCCCATCGGAGGCAACATCCACCACCATACCGCTATTTTCGGCGATGATTCGGGCGAGTAAAATATTAAATACATCGTCGTCCACCACCAATATTCGCCGACCTTTAAGATTCACCTCCGGGATTAGGTTTACCTCGTCGTATTCGGCAGGCTTTTCGCTGGAAAGCGGATAAGGTATGCGCACTGTAAACACAGAGCCTTCGCCCGGTTTGCTGGTCAACGTAATGTCGCCGTTTTGCAGGCGGGCCAGGCGCCGGCTGATGGCCAGGCCGAGGCCTGAACCTCCAAAACGCCGGGCAGAGGAAGATTCCCCCTGACGAAAATCATCGAAAACACTTGCCTGGGCCTCAGGATCAATCCCTATACCGGTATCGTGCACTTCAACAATGGCTTCACAATTGATATCGGTGCATTCAATGTTACATAAAACGGTAACCGAACCTTTTTCTGTAAATTTTATGGCATTGCTTAACAGGTTATACAGTATTTGTTTAAGTCGTAAGGGATCGCCCAGCAGAACCAGGTTGCTGCCGGTATTGCAGGCCGTTTCAAACTCCAGGCCTTTTTCGGCTGCTGACATTTGAAAAGTGATGAGGACATCATCAAGAATATCGGCCAACCGGAAAGGAATTTCCTCAATATGCAGCTTGCCGGCTCCCATGCGGCTGAGGTCCAGGATGTCATTTACGGTTTGCAATAAATGTCGCGATGAGCGTCTTACAGCACCCAGATACTCTTTCTGCACCTGATTGAGCGGTGTATGTATAAGTTGATCGGAAAAACCAATAATAGAACTCAGGGGCGTACGTATTTCATGGCTCATATTGGCCAGAAACTCTTCCTTAACGCGGGCAAGTCCCTGTGATTCACGGGTGGTGGCCAGCAGACGGCGACGGTAATCGTTGCTGCGCCTGAGACTGCGTACAATGAGCACCAGCATGAGCAACAACAGCAACAGGGAAGTGATGGTTACCAAACCAATAATCTGTACTGATCGCCGGGCACGGGCTTCGGCCTCTATGCCCCGGTGGGCGGCCTGTTGAGACTGCTTAATTTCCAGTTGTCTGAATATTTTCATGACCTGATCTATCACCAGGGAACTGTTACGCAACATGTTAAGCTCCCGATTTTTAAGCTGATCATATGCAGCCTCTTCGCGCTTACGCACCCGGTTAAGTGCCGTTTTTACATTCCGGTAAACAGCGGTATCGGGCCTACGGATAAGCGCAGTGTCAATAATTATGCGGGTGGTGGAAAGCACTATCGGTTCGCGTTGGACAACCTCTTCTTCCGGATCTTCCTGCTTTTTCGAAAACAGTTGCTTTACCTTATTGAATAAACTCTGATTTTTCACCTCCTCCTCCTTCTTCTGACTAACCTCACGGTGTATGGTATCGAATACAGTGACTACCCTGGTAGAAGTGCGCAACTGACTGTTTGAAGAGTCAGGTTTGGTGTGCAAAATCTGAGTGTAGGCTTCTGAGGCAAAATCAAACTGTTCGCGCTTTTGGCGGATATGGAGATAATCTTCAATGAGGCTGTTACGCTGGGCAAGCAACACGGATACACTATCAAGTCTCAGCATTTTGGAATAATCGTCTTCCGCCTGTTTCTTTAATGAATCAAGGCTGGTTTCCACCGCATTGATCAGGTAAGTGTAATAGTTAAAATAGGCCTCATCTCCAGTAAGGGAATAAATCCGGATGTTATTTTCAGCTTCTGACAGAAAGGCAAGGACATCACGCAGACCCAGCAGTTCGGTATCAGGTTTGGTAAGTGAAGCCACGGTATTGTTAAGCGTAATGGAATTCTGGCGCACCACCATACCGCCCACAAAAACAGCAATCAGTGCAATGGCAAAGCCTGCTATTATCCTGGCCTGCAGACTCCATGAACGTACTTTGCGCCGAAATTTACTCATTTACAATTAGGGAATATAGACCTGTTCAGTTACAATTGTTAATTATCCGGGAATCAAACTACTGAAAATCAATAGGTAAACTTTTCTGCAAGTACCATACCGGATAAAAGAAAATGGGCGAACCATTTACCTGTATCATCTAAATAAACAATAAAGGGTGGATAGTGTTTTGGGTGATGGGTAGAGGTTGGTCATTGATGGGCATTTGTGGGCATGATGAGCATTTGTGACTAATAGAGGCTTAAGGGTGGGAGACATCGTTGCTCCGCACCCGCATGAGTTCGCTATTATTGTCTTACCTGATCAAGGTAAATTCACCGGCTACCGGGCTCTTCACCGATTTACGGGTAACGTATGAAGGCGCTTCGAAGCTAATGATGTATGCAAAAGAATCGGGAGAGCAGAGTACGTTGTTTATGGTGCCATCCCATCCTTCATCCATATCGTTGGTTTCAAAGATCAACTGACCCCATTTGGAGTAAATCTGCATGTGGTAGAGTGAAGGTTCAAAGCCCCGGAAGATGGGTTTAAATTCATCGTTCAAACCATCGCCATTCGGGGTGAAAGCATTGGGTATCAACAGTTCGATGATGCATGGAATCAAAGCAACGGTATCGATGCCACGACATCCTTTATCATCGGTCACATTTACCCAGTACACACCGGGCTCAAAAGCCACCAGGCTATTGAAAGTGGAGCCATCCTGCCACAGGTAACTAACGAATTCTCCCGGATCAAGTATCAAGGGCTGACCCCAACATACGGTGTCAGCATAGGAAAGCCTGAATTGCGGGGAAGGATTAACCACAATAGTTACCTCACGCATTTCATCACATTGATAATCGTTGGTAGCAAGCATACGGTAAAGTCCGCCATCATTTACGCCGAGTTTGCCCAGTGGCCATTCGGCCTCATGGTGTAAGTTACCCATAGGACCTGTCCAGAGGTATTCCAGTTCCTGTTCATCAAAGGAGCCTGATACCAGGGTCAGGGTATCGCCAGAGCAGAATTCACCATTGTGCCCGGCATAAACGTTAGGTGCCGGATAAATTTCGGCCAAACCATTGGTAAAGATGGAAGGTATGGTATCTCCTGCAGGGGTGTACACTTTGCATTGCAACAGGTTCCAGGTCAGGTTGCTTATGCCGGCAGCATTTCCTGAAAAATGCAGAGAGAACAAATCCTCACCCGAAGGCAGACTTACCCATCCATTGAACCATGAATAGCGGATTTGCAGTCTATTTCCCACAAGGCTGATATTGGCGACGCCGCTGCTCAAAATTGGGTTTTCTGCGATCAGTTCAACAAAGGAAAGCAGGGCCGGATCAAACTCCAGCTCAATCAGGAATTCACCTACCCGGGTGAAATCACGGGCTTCCACCGGAATGATTACCGGCACATTCAAACAGTAGTTGAGGGTATCCACCGAAATTTCGACATTGCCATCAATGATCTGCATAATAATGTAATCCATTGAATCGAGACAGCCATTGTCATCCATTACCCAGGCGGTACCGTTACCTATCGGCAGGCCGGTGAAGGTATTGCCGGGTTGCCAGTTGATACCATCCAATGAATATTGCAGGGGCAA
>JAVEQP010000117.1:0-7288 GCA_034007585.1 Lentimicrobium sp.
AAACAAAAATGACATTTGAGAAAACATACGAGTTTCAGGAAGGGAACCGGTTGATCATTAATTTACCCGACAGATTTAAGTCAAAGAAGAAGGTGAGGGTGATTATTGAAGACATTGATGAGGATAGGACTGAAAAAATTAACTTACTCAAAAATGCCTCAAGTTAAATTATAGTCATCGGGTTAAAGTATAATTCCTGTCCGCTATTTTCAGAATATGTAGCCACTATGTTGGGAAATATCCTGAAAACTGCATTATTGGCAGAAGTACGCTATCCCACTATTTCACTCTCCGCCTTATTCTTCCTCTTTCTCCATACAACACTTTTTAAACTTCTTGCCGCTGCCGCATGGGCAGGGGTCGTTGCGTCCGGGTTTGGGTGTTGAGGATATTCTGAGCATCTTCTTGCCCCAATCCGAAAGGTCATCATCGTTGAAATCATCCAATTCATCTTCTGATTCATCGAATTCGTCTTCGTCATATTCATCATTGTAACCAAGCCAGGTAGTATTTACAAATTCATATAACCCGAAGATTGTCATCAGTGGTCGGATGTTTTCCGGGACAATAGGTCCATTAGCCTTTTTAACAATTTCATTGTAATCCCCCACTTCATTCTGGTCAAAGTATTCAAGTTCGAGCAGGATTTTAATTTCGGGCAACAATTCGCTTAAGCCACTTCTGATTGCATCATCTACCATCATTCCAATTAGATCAGGATCAACCTGTTTGGGTGGGCGTTGCGCAAATGAGGTAAAAATCCCGGAATACCAATCAATGGCCTCACTTCTCCTTTCCGGATGATGAAGTACAAGTTGACCAACTGCCTCGGAAATAATACTTTTTGCGTAGGTGAATGCTTCCTGCTCCAGTATAAATGGTTTAACGGCTTCAAGTTGATTTGCAACTAAAGAATAAATGCACTGCCATATGGTTTCAGTCAGGTGATCGCCCAACCAGAAATCTAAAAAGTCTTCCTCATAACTCAGGAATTGAAGCACTTTGTACAGGCTATCTTCTGCCTTGAGCTCCGCAAGTAAAAACAGGGCGTGAACAGCAAAATCATCTCCCTTGATTTCGTCTGTGTTTTCCTTAAATAAATGATACCGCTCCACTGCGTCATGAAGCAGGGTTTCCAAATCGGCAATCAGGGTTTCACGGGGAAGTTGGAGTATTTCATTTAAGATTTCAACCGGAATATCCAGTTCATACTCATAAAGCTCAAGTATTTCCTCATGGTTAAATTTCGGTAGTTTGGTTTTTGAGGAGTATGGCACAGGCTTTCCTACACCTATGCCGAATTTTTCTATTATTTCTAATCGATCTTCCCTTATTTTCTCTAAAAATGACATGTGCGCTATTTCTTCAGCCTGCATGGTCATTGGGTCATCGGGAGCAAGTTCAATCAGTATCTTCAGCTTTTCGCGTGCCAGGTCTAATTGCCGTGTTACAGAGTAATATCTGATAACAGTAAAAAGGAAGTTCTTCAGTTCGCTCACATGAAAAACTTCTCTTTCAGGATAAAAGTCTTTAAGCTCTAAAGTCGCTCCCAGGAGGTCTGGCACTTTTTCGGGATGGTCCTCCTCTATCCATTGATTCGCAAGGGTAATTTTTCCAAACAGATAATCGGGATTCTCACGCGCTGTAATCTCATTGATTTCTTTAACTTTCCTATAATCACCCTTACGCTGATGAAATATCAACAGGTAATTTTTGAATATGGGGATGCCCGGATATTGTTTTACCAGCCCGGCAAGCCATTCCCCCGTTTTATTGCTATTGCTCTCCATACTTTTTATTGCAGCCGATTCGAGCAATTCTAAAAGATAAGGGGTAAGGTTGTAACGCTCACTGTTGATGTCAATATCTTCAGTAAGCCGGTATTCATGAAAAGTAAAGGTATCTAACATGTTTGTCATTTTTGAATCAGACAGATAAAAATGGGCTGCGCAAAAACAAATTTAGGCTAAAAATTATAAACTAAAATGGATTTGCAGAAAAATTTTCTATAGCCCTATAAATGGAATTTTCTCTAACCGATGGCCATCGGAATTGCGTGAGTCAGGGAATGAACGGACTATTGAGGGAAGAACGTTCATAAAACCAGCTTGATTAAAAAATAGTCCCATTTTCATAATCAAGTCAGGTATTTACACTTTCATATACTTTTTAAACACGCCTATCACTTCATTTTTTTCTATTGATATCAGGCCTGGTAATTTTACAGCCAGTTAAAATTCAAACAGTTTTTTAGCCTTTGATTGTATAATTAAAAAAAGATGAAAAATAACGCTTCAAAACCATTGGCCCTTACTTTTTTTGCAAGTGGCATCTGGGATACCATTGCCGGCATTATGTATCTGTTTTTTATTGGTGATGGCCGCTATATTAGCAATCCCTCGGTGCATTCCTTTTACAGCATATTCCTCGGTTCCTTTTTTATTTGCTTTGCTTACCTGCAATTTTTATCGGCATGTAACATTGAACGATATATTTTTATTGTTGGATGCCTGATAATTGGAAGAGTATTCTATGTGGTTCAGCTATATTACTTTATCGGTTTTGTCGAAGGGTTCCCCTCAACATTTTTGATGACCGGAATAATTGACGGAACATTCGTAATTTTATACCTCATTTTTGCCGTTCAAAGTGGGTTTGGGTTTAAGGATTTATTTCTTCCGAATAAAGGTGAATAAAGAGGTTCAATTAAAAGTTTAACAAAATGGCTATTCCAACTTCAAGAGCAAAAGAGGCAGCCGAAATCATCATTAACGCTGATGAATGCAACGGTTGCGGATTGTGTGTTGACATCTGTGGCGATTTAAGCCTAAAAATGGAAAATGGTCTGGCACGTAACAGTGAAACCGCCATTTTTGGCTGTATAGGATGCGGACATTGCATGGCCGTTTGTCCGACAGGAGCCATAGAAATTCACGGGAGGGAAATCAGTCCGGCAGATATTTTTGATTTGCCGGACAAAGAAAGTGCAGCTACTTATGACCAGGTAGTTTCATTGTTTGAGCGGCGGAGAAGCATGCGTACATTCAAAGATCAGGACGTTGAAGCGGAGGTAATTGAAAAAATCCTCAAAGCTGCTAAAACAGCACCCATGGGATTGCCACCTTCGGATGTGCATGTGATGGTTTTAAAAGGAAAAGCACAAACCCGCGCTTTTGCCAAAGATTTTTGCAATTATCTGGAAACCATGAAATGGTTTGTTTCCGGCTGGTTTCTGGCAATAATGCGCCCATTTTGGGGAAAGGCAAACGACGAGATGTTTAAAGGTTTTGTGCGTCCGCTATTTAAAGTATATCCCGAAAAAATGCGGGAGAATATAAATGTAGTAAATTATGATGCGCCATTGCTGATGTATTTTTATGGCTCTCCCTACACCGACCCTGCCGATCCCATTATTGCGGCAACTTATGCCATGACTGCCGCTGAATCGCTGGGGCTGGGAACCTGTATGCTTGGTGCGGTTCATCCGCTGATTCAAAATGGAGCAAAAGCAAGAAAATTCAGGGAAGAACACGGAATAAAATTCCCAAATCGCGAAGGTCTGTTCGTGGCTATTGGATACCCGGCAGTTAAATTTAAAAAAGGGATTAGAAGAACGTTTGCTTCGGTACAGTGATTTTTTTTTGTAGATAAATTTTCCAGGAGAAATCACTATATATTAATGGAGGTGCAGCCTGCCAGAATCTCAATCAGGGAGCGTATTTTCCTTAGAATGTAATTTTTACGGTTTGGCCTTCGGCAGCCTGTTTGCGGCTTTTTTCAATTTTGGCCACAAAATCCAGGTCATAGGGAGAATCCCTGGTAACCACGAATTTAATCTGTAAGGCTCCAAAAAAAGCTTTTAAGATGTTCATTTCCTCATCGTTTGCAGGGTGTACAATTATTGGTTGTTTTTCATGAGAGATTAGTTGAAAAATTGCTGCTATTTAGTGCCTCTCTATTAAGTGGTGTGTCCAGTTCATAAAGTTCAAGATCAAGGCTTGCGAAGGCCCCGGAAAGCGCAGTTTACCTTCGTAAATGAGCATTTCAGGGATCAAGCGTAACGCAGATATTGGACTTTATGGACGGACACTTTTTAATCATTATTGGTCTTTGCATAGATCAATCATCAAAAATAACACCGTTTTACCACAAAAATAGTAATTCGTTCAGATATTACCCATAATGTATTAAATAAACTTACTTAGGGCCTGCTGAAAAAACAATATATCATTGGATGTCAGTATGGTATGATGATATATGTTATGTTATGTGCATGGTTTTTCTCCCCATGCGTCCACATTCCATGCTTTTCAGCAGACCAAAATAAAACCTGTAAATCTTGTAAATCCTGTCAGAAAAAACAAGTTTATAATTTATGAAGTTTTTCAGCAGGCCTACCTAGAGGCAGGATATATGGCTGATAAATCCCGACTAACCCGGAGCCACATTCCGCTAAAAAGTATGGTCCTTTCTTTGGGATTGTTTAATGAAAGTCTTTTGTGAAAACCCAATACTAAATCAATGGCTTGGGTTGCATGATGATATTAAGAAAGTTCGTACTTTTAACAAGGATTATGTCCAATAATTATTGAATTATGGATGGTTCGTTGGCGGGTTTGTGATTTGAAGTCGCCAGCATAACCAAAACCTGATCATTGTGTGTTCTTCTTTTAATAAGTATCGCCAAATGACAAAGTATAAAATACAAAAATTCCCAAAAATTCGAATAGCGACGATAGATATCCTATGTATCCTGATATCCTGGACTTAAGCTGTATTTATGAAATTAGCCCGGCAATTAAATATGCCGCACCAGCCGCCAGTATCCCGATAAATGCCGTTTTAATTGCACCATAGAATGGCCTGTTGCCGGTTAATTTGGTTTTCACATATCCAAAAACCAGCAGAAATAGTACCGTCATTATAGCAGAAATCAATAAACCTTCCCTGGGTGTTTTTGTAATAAAATAGCCAATCAGGGGTACCATCCCACCAACAATATAGGAAGCCCCGATATTGAATGCACTCCGGGAAGCGCGACGTGCATCTGGTTTCTCCATGCCCAGTTCAAACCGCATCATAAAATCTACCCACCTGGTTTTGTCCTGGCTCAGCTCCAGGGCAAGTTGGTTTTGCAAGCCGGGGCTTATGCCATAGGAACTGAAAACCTCCCTTACTTCCTGCTTTTCTTCTTCAGGCACGGTTTCAACTTCCAGCCGTTCCCGGATAAGTTCGGTCTGATAATGGTCAACTTCGGTGCGGCCCGCCAGATAACCGCCCAATCCCATGGCAATGGAACCGGCAACCACTTCAGCTATTCCCGCAGTAATAACAATACTATTGCTGGCAACTGCACCGCTAAGCCCTGCCGCCAAAGCAAACGGGACAGTTAATCCATCTGACATGCCAATAACAATATCTTTGATCAGATCAGAGGAGGTGAAATGTTTTTCTTTATGCATACCACTAAGGTTTTGATCAGGATTAAAACGGATTTTATTTTTTACCTACATGTGTCAGAATATCGTTCATCATGTCTATCTGCTCCTTCTGTATTTCGAGTAGTTCCTGCTGTTGATCGATGATAAAATGATCCATTTTTTCGTGTAGCGTCCTGATTTCCAGCTCCGATTTAAGGTTAATCATATAATCCTTCTTGTTCCTTTCCCTGTCTTTTTCTTCCTGACGGTTTTGGCTCATCATAATAACCGGAGCCTGCAGCGCGGCCAGGCACGACAGAATTAAATTCAAAAGGATAAATGGGTACGGATCAAAACCTTTGTTTATAAGCCAGAATACGTTTAGTGAAATCCAAAGGAAAATAAAAATACCAAAAGAAATGATAAATTTCCAGCTTCCGCCAAAAGAGGCCACCTGGTCCGCTATCCTTTGACCTAAAGTAGCGGCTTGTATTTCATCACCGTCTATTTTATCTGTGAGGGTGGTGTTGCTAATAAGGGAAGTAAGAACTGTCTTCTCAAGTTCTGAGAGTTCTCCCATTTCATCTGACATATACGCTTTGATGTGATCCTCCCTGAAGGTTTTCAATTCGCTTTTTGATAAAAAACTATCGTGCGTAAAAGCTGGGTTGGCTTTTTGGATAAAATCCAGGATGGAGTGCCGGATGGTTGTAGCCGAAACTTTTTCCGAATCAGGAAATTCCTTGTGCGACAGATCACTTATAAAGGTTGCCATAATTAGTTTTTTTAGAAAACCCTTTCAGGTTCAATTTGTTTGTGAACGGCTAAACATTTGTAAGTTCTGGTAAGGAATAAGTGGCATTTATTATTAAAACGATAAATTTCAGTGAAGCGCAATTCAGAGTTACATCCTTAAAAATCTGAATTTGCTTTCTCTTTTCCAAGTGATGTGGGTTTTCATCATTAACCGCCCACATGTCTAATAAACCGGATTTTTGATTGAGAAACCACTTCACTTTCCCTAATCCCGCCTTCACCCTCCCATTTCACCCCTTCAGCATCTTCTTCTTTTAAAGGCTGGGCATGCCCACTACTTTTGCATTATAAATTTTCATCCATTTAAAAAACAAAAATCATGAAAACAAAAACATGTGCATTGGCCATTTTTCTTCTGATTACCGGGAGCAGTTTTGCCCAGGCAAGCGGTAAAAGATTTGGGTTTGAATTAAACGGTGGCGCTTCTTTGGCCACCCGGAAAGTTGAAGGCGTAAGCACACAAACAGGTGCCGGCTTCGAGGGATTATTTCACTATCGTTTTATGCCACATCTGGGCGCTTATGCCGGCTGGGGCTGGAATAAACTGCATGCCAATCATTCCTTTGCCGGTGATGATGTGTGTTTTGAAGAAACCGGATATGCGTTCGGACTGAATTTCAGCCATCCCATTGATGGTTCTGGTCTATCCTATTATGTGAGAGCGGCGGGACTTTACAACCACATAGAAACGGAAAATGCCGATGGCGATATCATCAATGACACGGGCCATGGGCTTGGATTTCAATTGGCCGGCGGATTTGACATCCCACTGAATTCCAAATGGAGCCTTACACCTGGCGTTAAGTTTAATTCGCTTTCACGCGAAACAACCTACGAGGGTACTACTAAGGAATTGGATTACCGGTACGTTTCAATCCGCATGGGTATTGTGAGGAAATTCTAATCGGATTCATTCAAATACGAACCAATTTCCCTGATTAGAATTAAAAAAACCAAAGTGATATGAAAACACTAAACTTCTTATTATGTCTGCTCTTCCTTCTTTGCTTGCGCGCGTTTCCGTTTAAGTCGGACACGTCCTAACGCGTGCC
>JAVEQP010000117.1:7388-9664 GCA_034007585.1 Lentimicrobium sp.
AAAATGAAACAATTCATCACCTTTCTCCTGCTAACCTTACTTTCGTTGATGTCCTGTGAAAAAGACCCTTACCTAAATTTCGGCTTCGATTGTGACTTTGATAAAAATTCATCGGGTTTGGTTATTGCCGATTTTTCAAGAAGCGAGAATACCGTATATTTGACTGGAATTATCAGCGTAAGCGAAGGACAACTGGAAGTAAACCTGAGCGGCCCTGACGGTGCGCCGGTTTATTCACGAACCCTGATTGCACCCATTGAAGTGCAAATAAATGAGATTTACGATGCCTGTCCCGGCTACTGGAAACTGAAATATAAAAGCAGGGGTGGCGCCGGAACCATTGACCTGCATTTATACAAATAATGAAATGATTGATTCGGCTCGTGCTTAATTTTTTTACCTGCCATGTGTTTTAAAAAAATCCACCGTTATTTCCCCTTCAGCAGGCTTTTTGCCCTGCTGTTGGGTTTAACGGTTATCATTGAGATAATTGTCATTACTTACAATCACCTCAGCGGTTACCATGTATTGTCCGGATGGCCAAATTTCTTTTTGCGCCTGCTGCTTGGTTCGGCATTCGGTTTGGTGGCCGCCTTCCTCATCGCTTATCCCGATCTGTATGTAATTCGATACCTGAACAGGGTGGCACCCTGGGGAAAGAAAATGTTTATGCGCCTGACGGTGCAGTTTGGCTTTGCCGTATTTATTGCCGTGCTGATATCGACATTAATTACACTTTTTGTCAACTGGATAAATCCATATGAAGAAGAATTCAAAGGGGTGCTGATATATAATGCCCTGATTTACAGCGTTGTTAACCTGCTGCTGATGTCGGTGCTCGAAGGCTGGATTTATTACAACGAAGACCGGCAAAGCAGGCAGGTGGCTGAAACCCTGCAGGAGGAGCTTTCACAGATCAGGTTTGAGGTGTTGAAGAGCCAGATCAATCCCCACTTCATGTTCAACAGCCTCAATGTGCTGTCGGGCCTCATCAATGTGGATGTGGCCAAAGCACAGTTGTTTATTGATGAGTTTTCACAGATATACCGCTATGTGCTCGAAACTATCGAACAGCCGGTGGTGCCGCTGAGCAAAGAGTTGGATTTTATGCGCTCTTATTTGTTTCTCCAGCAAATCAGATATGGCGAAAACCTTACTTTTACGGTGGATATTCCGGCTGAGCTGCTTCAAAGGGTGGTGCCTCCGCTTTCGCTGCAGGTGTTGCTCGAAAATGCCATAAAACACAACATCGTGAACGAGACTAAACCACTAAAAATTGAAATCTTTAGCGAAGGCGAAACCCTGGTGGTCAGAAATAACATTCAGGCGAAGATTTCAGGAACCTCCACCGGGCTGGGACTGAAAAACCTGAGCAAACGCTATGCACTGATCAGCACAAGCGAACCGTCGTTCAGGATAATAGACAACCACTATGTGGCTAAAATTCCTTTAATTAAAATTGATGCAGATGAACATACTGATCATTGAAGATGAAAGCTTCGCCGCCGACAAACTGGAAGCGATGATACATGAAACTGACCCCTCCATTCAGATTTTAGAGAAGTTAGGTTCCATAAAGGAATCGGTAAAATGGCTTACACAACATTCTGCGGATTTGATTTTTCTCGACATTCAACTGTCGGATGGCCTCAGCTTCAGCATTTTTGAGCAGGTTTCGGTGAATACGCCGGTTATCTTTACCACCGCCTACGATCAGTATGCCATAAAAGCCTTTGAGCTCAACAGCATTTCCTATTTGTTGAAACCTATCCGCAAA
Organism: Lentimicrobium sp.; assembly: GCA_034007585.1. Classification (GTDB taxonomy): domain Bacteria; phylum Bacteroidota; class Bacteroidia; order Bacteroidales; family Lentimicrobiaceae; genus Lentimicrobium. The sequence continues at coordinate 9,166 of JAVEQP010000117.1, forward strand.
AGTGACCTGGCAGAGGCGCTCAAAAAGTTTAATACCCTGAAATCGGCTTACAGCATTGATTTTGAAGAGATACTGGCCCGGCTGCAAAACCGGGAACCCGAATATAAAAAGCGGTTTCTGATACAGATAGGGGATAAGATTAAAAAAGTTGAGGTGCCGGACATCGCCTACTTTTTTGTGTTGGAAAAGGGGGTTTACCTGCGGACTTTTCAGGGAAATACGGTTCCCGTAGAATTTACCCTCGATAAATTGGAGACCATGCTCAGCCCGGAGGTCTTTTTCCGGATCAATCGGAAATATATGGTGAATATCAACGCCATTTCAGCCATGTTGGCTTATTCCCGGTCCAGGGTAAAGATTGAGCTTACCCCTAAAGCGGATGATCCGTTTGAAACCATAGTAAGTATTGACCGCTCGGCGGATTTTAAGAAGTGGTTGAACAGGTAGGACGGGATTTTATTTCGCCCTTTCAGGGCTTAGGTGGATTCCTCGTCTTCTT
>JAVEQP010000018.1:0-38685 GCA_034007585.1 Lentimicrobium sp.
GCTATTGCATTTTGTCCAATTGCATACGATTGCAGGGCTGCATAGCTTGACTGCCCAATAGCAATTGAATAATTCCCCAATGCCGTTGAATTGTAACCCAATGATATGGATGCAATCCCATTTGCCTTTGAAAGTTGACCTGCAGCAAAACTGTAATTGTTGGTTGCCTGGGTATAGTAACCAATTGCACTTGAATAAGTGCCGCTAGTCACCGTCCCTTCCCAATACACCTGAGCCATAGCTGTAGGATAAAAACCTGCAATCAAAATGCACGAAAGTAAAATCCATTGATAACTTCTTTTCATAAGTTTTACATTTATTGTTGAATTATTATTTTTTGCGTGAATACTTCATTTTGCCGGCCTTTTAATACTATGAAATAGATGCCGGGTGGCAAGTTGGCAACGTTGATGCTGTTTTTCCCATTGCGAAGGCTCACCTGCTTCAACTCTCTTCCGGTCATATCGTTAATAGAGCATTTCGCTTTGTCCCACGATAAATCAACAAAGAGTATTTCTTTTGCAGGATTGGGATAAACAACCGCGGGCAGCAGAGGACATAAATCCGGATGGCTGCTCATGGTAACCAATCCCTGATTGTTGAGCTTCATGAAAAATACATCGTTGTAATTGTTGTGCTGATTGTGATCGTAACGGGTGGCAGACACAAAGGCTCCGCCATCACGGGTACTAAGTATTGAATATGCCCTGTAATATGCATCTCCGCCATAAAAGCGCTCGTAAACAGGCTCAAGTTGGCGGTTAAGCATGCCAACCCTTATCCAGGAAGGCTGTCCCGGCCAAATAGCTGAAATAAGATTTTTTGTTCCCACGTATTGGATGCTGTCAGGCGAAATAAAGTCAAGGGCTGACGCATAACCGATACCATCTATAGTATCTGATGCTCCTATCAGGGTGTAATCTGTGAACATGAATGCTGAGTCGGTCTCAGTTATAGCTATTTCATTCTGATTTGCTGTCCAATTTTTGTAATTATAGGCCAGTAAAAAAGTGCTGTCGGTAATCCATTTGGCTTTTGAAAAGCCCATCATATCCGTCCTAATTAGGGTTTTTACCCGCTCAAAGTTGAACAGGGTATCATAAACCACCAGTTGAACGGAACCGTAAGTGATCAATTCCGGAAAATATGCCTCTGAAAGCAACCACAATTGAGACCCGTCAGGCGAAAAAAGCATATCATAACATACCTGATTCCCGTTTATAGAATACCGACGGGTACACACCGTATCAAAATTGCTGTTGAGCTTAACAAAGTACGGATCGTTCAGGTTTGGAGGATTGGAACCTAGCCCATAATCACCCAGAAAAAGGTAGTACGATTCCAGGTGTTTCTTTATGACGGAAGTTGAAATTGTTTGAATGCCGGGCAATGTAACTTCCTTTCTATTTACTATATTGAGTTCGGCATCTAATTCAAGCGAAAGAAGCTTGTTGCAAGTTAGTATTGATGTTCCTATAGGGCCAAGTAGCCTATAATTACCATTTTCAAGTTGTTCTATATTGGTAAACCAATTTACTGAGTCTCCAAATACGAACGTTTTACTAAGAGTATCTCCAGTAGGGCTTATCCTCCAAATAACGCCCTGTTGAACGGGGTCTGCTATCCTATTAAAAGCACCGGCTATCAAATAGTTACCTTGGTTATCCTCTAATATTCTCGAGCCTACTTCATTTTTTCCAGAACTTGAAAACCACACCTGAAAGGAATTTTGACCAAAAAGATGACCAGCGTACAAGAGCATTATTATTATTAAAACATTTTTCATGGACAATTTTTTAACAAGTTAATCAGAAATAAATGTAAAAGATAGCTTCTACTCAATACTAATTGGGTAGTCGTTGTGTGGCTCTGAAATTTCCCAACATATTGTGTTCACCGAATTACAGTTTTCCACTACAATTACTATAACAAATTTTCCTTTTTCAATCAAATTGGAAAGAATCAGTGAGAATTAAAATTTTACTTTAAGAGGGTGAATTAACTCTTTCAACAGTATATAGTTATCAACGCTCATGATGGGAATTTTTATCAAAAGTAGGCAAATTTTGAATTGTGAAATTAGGATAAAGTTTTTTGAATCAATACCCAGGATTGACTCAACATAATTCAACTTATAGAATCTATTGATTTTCAACCTTATATTTCGTATATTTGTTGAAAGTCTTTCAAAAATGTCTTATCCCGATCATTCCTCTTTCAGGAGTCTTGGTTTCTATTTACTGGCAACTGCCTTGTTGGCCTGTAACGGAAATAAAGTTGAGACCTGCGAATTAATAACATCCGATAGTCTGGTTGTGGAACCCGTCATCGTTTACACTGCATCAGATTCCCTATTGATGGGCATCACCACATTCAATCATGACTCAGTACTCAAAAACGCATCATTTGCTTATCTGATTTATGATGCAACCATTGATAGTATTATTGCCGAACGAAATCCCGATCTAAGCCTGGTGCCCGCGTCCACCATCAAACTGTTCACCACAGCTGCAGCGCTCGAAATATTGGGATCAGGCGCACATTTCGGAACACGACTCCTTTATGACGGAGAAATTGAGAACAGAATTTTAAAAGGCAACCTGATTATCAAGGGTGGTGGCGATCCTACTTTCTGCATAGGGGAGCAAACCATGAACACAGTTTTTGCAGCATGGGGAAGCAGTATTGCCCAATTGAACATTGATTCCATTTCCGGCGATATTATTGGTGATGCCCGGATTTTTTCTGAGGATTTTATCCCTAACACCTGGACCTGGGGCGAAATCAACCTGGGCTATAGCGCTGCGCCTTCCGGCTTATCCTTTAACGGGAATTTGTTCAGGTTGGTGTTTGATCCCAACAGCAAGGATTTAATCATTCCCCAGGCCGGCGACCTGGCCCTGACGCATCCAAACAGTACTTTCCTTAACCAGGTCGCCATTTATGATGCAGATGATGAACTCTATCTGGTTGGCTTTCCCAATAGCCCCGAAAAGAAAATCCGGGGAACAGTGAGAGAAGGCACCACCAAAGCCGAGGTTGTGGGCGTTATCCACGATCCTGCACTACTGGCAGCTACACTTTTCAGAAAAAAACTGATGGACAAGGGAATTCATGTTTCGGGCGTTGCAAGGTCCACTTTGGCAACGGATTCACTAAGGGCAAGGAACACATCGCAAACCAGACACCAAATTGCTGCTGTTGGCTCACCATCTGTAGCTTCGCTCGTATATAGTGTAAACCATCACAGCAACAACTTCATGGCCGAGACACTGCTGAAACAACTGGGCGTCAATAGAAAAGGCTATGGAAGTACCGGGGCTGGTGTTGAAGCAGTCTATTCATTCATGAAAAGTAAAAGCATTGATGTGTCGGGATTTTATATGTTTGACGGCAGCGGCATTTCCAGGTACAATGCAATAACCGTTAACCAACTGGTACAGTTGCTCAAATACATGCAGCATTCACCCGATTCAGCTGCCTTTATTTCCTCCTTAGCGGTGGCCGGACAGTCTGGAACACTGAGCAAAATATGCCTTAATTCTGAGGCCACGGGTAACATTCAGGGCAAAAGCGGAACCATGTCGCGCGTAAAAAGCTATGCAGGGTATGCCAAATCGCGCAGTGGCCACACCCTGATTTTTGCAATTATTGTCAATAACTTCAACTGCAGTTCGGTTGAAATGCGTTCAAAAATTGAAAATCTCCTAAATCTTATGGCGACAATGTGAGGTTGAAAATATTGTACCAATAATTGTTTAACTTCACCTGTTTTGTTACCCTGTATCCATCAGAAATAAATGCGCTGAATCCTTCCGGAGCAACGCATTTTTATGACTTCATAAATAAAAACAGCAGTGGAAGTCTCCATCGGGTACTTCCATTGCTGATATAAATGTTTAAACCTTTGCCAGATCCACGGTAAAGTGGCGCATAATGGGTGCTTCATGGGTGATGCGCAAACCCTTTACAATATTTTGCCGACGTTCATATACATTGGCAAGAGCTACCGCTACATATTCCATGTGGTTGTTGGTATATACCCTGCGGGGAATGGCAAGGCGCAACAACTCGAGGGCAGGGTATCGGTTTTCACGGGTATCCGGGTCACGGTCAGCAAGCAGGGCTCCAATTTCCACACCACGAATTCCGGCTTCCAGATAAAGTTCTACTGCAAGTGTCTGTGCCTGGAAGTGCTCTTTGGGCAAGTGAGCCAGAAATCTTTTGGCATCAACAAATATGGCATGACCGCCAAAAGGATGCTGAACAGGCACACCCAGTTCTACCAGACGTCGTCCGAGGTATGCTACTTGTCCGATGCGGGTTTCAAGATAATCGAATTCGGTGCCTTCACGCAAGCCCTGTGCCAGCGCATTCATGTCACGTCCCGACATACCACCATATGTGATGTAGCCTTCAAACATGATGTTGAACGTGGAGGCCATATCAAACAGTTCCTTTTCACGCATGGCAATAAATCCACCCATATTTACAATGGCGTCCTTTTTACTGCTCATGGTCATGGCATCGGCATACGAAAACATTTCGAGTACGATTTCACGAATGGTTTTATCGGCATATCCTTTTTCACGGATTTTAATAAAATAGGCGTTTTCAGCAAAACGGGCAGAATCGTATATCACACGAATACCATATTTAGTGGCTAACTCCTTTACCTGACGCATGTTTTCAATGGACACTGGTTGCCCGCCTGAAGAATTACAGGTAACGGTAACCACTATAAAGGGAATTTTTTCTTTGGGATGACTGCGCAGCACATCTTCTAACTTGTTAAGATCTAAATTGCCCTTAAAAGGATGATCTATCTGAGTATCAAACGCTTCATCAATGGTACAATCTATGGCTCTTGCCTTACGGTATTCAATGTGGCCTTTGGTGGTATCAAAGTGTGAATTGCCGGGAACGACGTCTCCTTCGTGCACCAGGCCTGAAAAAAGCACATTCTCAGCCGCACGTCCCTGATGGGTAGGCAAAAAGTATTCGAAACCAAGCAGTTCGGTAATGGCGTCCTTCATTTTAAAATAGGAGGAAGCACCGGCGTAACTCTCATCACCAAGCATCATTTCACTCCATTGACGGTCGCTCATGGCACCGGTTCCTGAATCGGTCAGCAGGTCAATAAAAACCTGGCTGCTTTTCAGTTTAAATAAGTTGTAATTGGCTTGTTTAATCCATTCTTCGCGTTCTTCACGCGTACTTTTGCGAATGGGTTCAATCATTTTGATTTTATAGCTTTCGGCGAAAGGTAATTCCATTGTTATGAGGTATTAAAATTTGAAAATAAGGTTAAAATCTAAGCGGGAAATAGAGTGGAGGGAAGTCAGAATGCGTATTCGTCCCGGTTTTTCAGATTCCGGAAAATAATCTTTGTGGTGAGCCGGTAGATATATTCTGATGACATTTTTGATACTAAGGAATGGTCAAAAGTAAACCATTTTTTAAAAACGCACGGCTTTTTACAAATTTTTTCAAATTTATGTTAACCTTTAAAAGGTTAGTCAGGTATAATCCCATGAAATTCAAAAACCCGGGTGAAATATTTCTGTACAATTTTATAAAAAAATTTCTTTACTGCTGCACATTTATCATTATTTTTTATCTTGCAGTCGCTTTACACACCTAAAATCAACAATTATGACCCGACAAATAGCCTTTATAATAGCCCTGTTGGTTACTTTGGGCGTTTTTGCATATACCGTTTCCAGACTTGCTTCCTATTTTCGTTTAACCAAACCCTTTCCCATCGGCCAATGGGGTAAACGTGTGGGAGTGATGCTGCGGGTAGCCATAGGACAAACTAAAATTTTCCGGTTTCCGATAATTGGACTTGTTCATGCACTCGTATTTTGGGGTTTCATGGTCATCACGCTCGGAAGCATCGAAATGGTAGTTGATGGTGTATTCGGGCTCCACCGCAGCATGTCTTCCACCGGCTGGTTTTATGATTTTGTGATGGCTTCCGGCGATATAATGGCTTATGTCATTATGATTGCCATGGCTATTTTCCTGTTCCGAAGATTGTTTATGACCATCCGCCGTTTCAAAGGCATAGAGATGCAACTGAAATCCAAGCTTGATGCCATCATTGCGCTCTGCATTATATTTATGCTGATGTTGTCGCTTGCAGGCATCAACCTCACCTATGTATTTCTGCATCCCACCGATTATGCAGGCCTGTTTCCCATCAGCGCAAAGCTGGCTCCCGTGCTTTTTACGCCAGGCGGACAGCCTGTTCTGCTGCATGAAATCTCCTGGTGGACACACATTCTGCTGATCTTCCTTTTTGCCAACATCCTCCCCTATTCCAAACATTTCCATGTGTTTACATCTGTGCCTAATGTATTCCTAAGCCGGCTGGAACCCCTGGGTTACCTTCCCAATATGGAAAATGTGATGGCAGAAGTTAAACTGATGATGAACCCCGACACTGCTTTTGCCCCGCCTGCTGAAGAAGAGCCAACAGCACCTGCTCGCTTCGGTGTAAAGGATGTGGAAGACATTACCTGGAAAAACTATCTGGACTCTCTGGCCTGCACAGAATGCGGCCGTTGTACCTCCGTGTGCCCGGCAAATATAACCGGAAAATTGCTATCTCCCCGCAAGATTTTCGTTGACCTCCGTGCCCGGATGAAGGAAAAAGGGCCGGGTGTTGCAAAGGACAATAACTACGATGATGGTAAGGGGTTTGTTCTCGATTACATTACTGCCGAAGAGCTTTGGGCCTGCACCACCTGTAATGCATGTGCTCAGGAATGTCCCATAAACATCAATCACCCTACTTTAATCATTGATATGCGTCGATTTCTGGTGATGGAAGAAGGTACCGCCCCCGCTTCACTAAACACCATGTTTACCAACATTGAAAACAATGGTGCTCCCTGGCAATTTCCTCCTGAGGATAGAATGAAGTGGGCAGAATCTTTGTAAAGTTAATTTATTAAATGCTGAATTTCAAGTAGTAACATCCTATGGAAACAAATAAAATAGCTGTCCCTTTAATGTCAGAAATGGCTGCCCGTGGCGAAGCCCCCGAATACCTCTTTTGGGTCGGTTGTGCCGGAGCCTTTGATGAAAGATACCAGAAAGTAACCCGCGCCTTTGTAAAATTGCTTCACCATGCAGGCATCAGTTATGCCGTGCTGGGCACAGAGGAAACATGTAATGGTGATCATGCCCGCCGGGCCGGAAATGAAATGCTCTTTCAGATGCAGGCCAGTATGGTTATTGAAACATTCAAAAATTATAACATCAGCAAAATAGTAACCTGCTGCCCGCATTGCTTCAACGTCTTCAAGAATGAATATGCTGATCTGGGTGGTCATTATGACGTAATCCACCATTCACAATTTCTGAAACAACTGGTGGATGATGGCAAAATAAAGGCCGATGCAGAAATCTTCAACGACAAGACCATTGTTTTTCACGATCCCTGCTACCTGGGTCGGGGAAATCAGGAATACGACGCTCCCCGTGATGTAATTGCTGCCCTTAAAGCCAAAACCACTGAAATGCCGCGCACCAGAAGTAAGGCATTTTGCTGTGGAGCAGGCGGAGCTCAAATGTTTAAAGAGGCGGAACCCGGCAACAAAGAGGTAAGTACGGAACGTACCGAAGAAGCTCTGACTACCGGCGCAGATATTGTAGCCACTGCCTGCCCATTTTGCATGACGATGCTAACCGATGGTCTTAAATTTAAAAACAAAGAAGAGGAAGTAAAAAATTACGACATCGCCGAACTGCTTGCCATGGGTTTGGGATTGTGATTCGGGATTTGTTACATCCTGAATACACCGTATTTCGTGTCTTCCCAGTGTTTATTCATGGAGGCTGAAATGCCCATTGCCAGGATTTTACGGGTATCCACCGGATCAATAATGCCATCGTCCCACAGACGGGCAGTACTGAAATAAGCGGAGCCCTCCTCTTCATACTTATTCAGTATCGATTGGCGCAGTGCTTCCCTTTCGGCATCTGGAAAATCTTTTCCTTTGGCCTTAAGCTGATCTTCTTTAACAGTGATAAGTACACCGGCAGCCTGTTCGCCGCCCATTACCGAAATTTTAGCATTTGGCCACATAAAAAGTAGCCGGGGTTCATAAGCCCTGCCTGCCATGGCATAGTTCCCGGCTCCGAAAGATCCACCAAACACAACAGTAAATTTAGGCACATTAGCATTGGCCACGGCATGCACCAGTTTGGCTCCGTCACGGGCAATGCCGCGGCGCTCATACTCTTTGCCGACAATAAAACCAGTGATGTTTTGTAAAAAAAGTATGGGCACTTTACGTGACGTGCACAATTCAATAAAATGAGCGCCTTTCAAGGCTGTTTCTCCAAATAGCACCCCATTATTGGCAATTATTCCCACCGGGAAGCCCATAATGTGCGCAAAACCGGTGGTAATTGTAGGTGCATAACGGGCTTTAAATTCATGGAAACGACTTCCGTCAACCATGCGGGCAATAATTTCTTTAGAATCCACCGGCTTGCGCAGATCCACCGGGGCAATGCCGTAAAGTTCATCCGGGCTATAATGAGGCTCAGCAATAGGCTGAAGGTCAAGCGGCTGGCGGTCAGAAGGTTTTAAAGTGCGGAAAATATCGCGGCAGATGCGAATGGCATGGGGGTCGTTTTCAGCAAGATGGTCGGCTACCCCGGATATGGATGTGTGAACCTCAGCACCACCCAGCTCTTCGGCAGTCACCTCTTCGCCGGTGGCAGCTTTTACCAATGGCGGTCCACCGATAAATATGGTACCCTGATTACGCACAATAATGGTTTCATCGCTCATAGCGGGAACATACGCCCCACCGGCAGTGCAGGAACCCATTACGATGGCAATTTGCGGGATGCCTTCACTCGACATGCGCGCCTGATTGAAGAAAAACCGTCCAAAATCATATTTATCCGGAAATACATTGGCCTGATCGGGCAAAAAAGCGCCTCCCGAATCCACCATATACACACAAGGCAGGTGGTTTTCCATGGCAATTTCCTGAGCCCGAACGTGCTTTTTAATGGTTTCCTGCATGTACGTACCCCCTTTTACCGTAGCATCGTTGGCCACAATCATGGCTTCACGGCCATGGATAACGCCAATACCGGTAACAATACCTGCCGAGGGAAATTCATTGTTGTGAATACCAAAGGCAGCCATTGGCGAGAGCTCCAGAAAAGGAGTATTGGGATCCACCAAAAGATCAATACGCTCCCGGGCCAGCAACTTGCCCCGCTCTTTGTGTTTTTTTACCGATGACGGAGGTGCTCCGTGAATGGTGTCGGCCATGCGTTGCCTGAACTGACCAAGCAATTGCTGATATGCTTCGTAATTGGCTTTAAATTCAGCCGAAGCCGTGTCAATTTTTGATTCGATGCGATACACTATGGATGGTTTTGATAAAGTATAATTGTAAATCAGCCGGCGATGGCCTGATTATTAATTTTATAAACATTGAAAAAAGAGGGATGTTCAGTAAAGGACGCACTACAAATCATGGGGTTTACCAGAATACACGAACTTAATGAACTTTTGTGTACAGAAACATTTCCTGCTTATTCTATAGCTTCTTTCATCAGTCTGCGTATTGTGCTCACAATTCCGGCAGTATCAAAACCACATTCTGCGTATAACTCCTCTACTGTACCCTGGCTTATAAACTGATCAGGAATACCCAACCGGGTAACCGCAGCCTGATAATGATTGTCTGTCATAAATTCGAGTACTGCCGAGCCCAGCCCCCCTGTGATGGTTCCGTCCTCAATGGTAACAATCTGATTGTAGTTACCAAAAGCCTCATGCAACAATCCTTCATCCAGAGGTTTCAGGAAGCGCATATCAAAATGACCCACTGAAACACCTTCTTTTTGAAGCAAATTACAGGCTTCTGCTGCAAAATTCCCGGGATGTCCTATACTGAGCAGGGCTATTTTATCGCCTTTCCTCAGAAATCGTCCGGTTCCGGTTTTGATTTCACTGAAGGGTTGTTTCCAGTTGTTTGAAACGGCTCTTCCTCTTGGATAGCGAATAACGAAAGGGCCTTTGCCTTCCAGTTGGGCAGTAAACATTAGGTTGCGCAATTCCACCTCGTTCATAGGCGCCGAAATAGTAAGCCCTGGAATAGGCCGGAAATAAGCCAGATCGTAAGCCCCATGATGCGTGGGCCCATCTTCACCTACCAAGCCACCGCGATCGAGACAAAACACGACCTGTAATCCCTGAAGCGCCACATCATGAATCACCTGATCATAGGCACGTTGCATAAATGAAGAATAAATATTGCAGAAGGGAATGAGCCCCCTGGCGGCCATGCCTGCAGAAAAGGTAACCGCATGTTGTTCCGCTATACCCACATCAAAGGCTCGTTCAGGCATCACGCTCATCATCATATTTAATGAACAGCCAGTGGGCATGGCGGGGGTCACACCTACGATTTTATCATTCATTCCGGCAAGTTCAATAATGGTCTTTCCGAAGACATGCTGATATTTAGGAGGAAGCGTTTTGCAGGGTTTTTCTATGATTTCACCAGTGGTTTTATCAAAAACCCCCGGTGAATGATAACGTATCTGATCCAGTTCAGCCTTTTCGAAGCCTTTACCTTTTATGGTAATAACATGCAAAAGTTTGGGTCCGGGTATTTTTTTTAGATCGGCCAGTAATTTGGTGAGTCTGATTACATCGTGGCCATCCACCGGACCAAAATATCTGAAGTTAAACGATTCGAAGAGGTTGCTTTTTTTCCAGATGGTCGATTTCAGCGCATTCCCAATCTGTTTGACTACCGCCCTTGAATTCTTGCCATAGCTGGTATTGCCACCCATCAGCTTCCAGATCCTGTCTTTCAGTTTATTATAGGTTCTCGAAGTCACAATATCGAGCAAATACTCCCGCATTGCCCCCACACTGCGGTCAATGGCAATTCCATTATCATTCAGAATTACCAACAGGTTGGTATTTGATACGCCGGCGTTGTTGAGGGCTTCCATAGCCATACCGCCGGTCATTGCACCATCACCGATTACGGCAATATGCTGCTCAGAAAAATAATTTTGTAATTTAGCGGCAATGGCCATGCCAAGCGCTGCAGATATTGACGTAGAAGCGTGTCCTACCCCAAAAGCATCAAATTCACTTTCATTCATTTTGGGAAAACCACTCAGTCCGCCATGAGTGCGGTTGGTATAAAAACGATCGCGTCTTCCGGTTATGATTTTATGGGCATAGGCCTGATGGCCTACATCCCAGATTAGCTTGTCATTGGGGGTATCGAAGGCATAATGAATTGCGACCGCAAGCTCTACAGCGCCCAGACTGGCGCCCAGATGACCGGGATTGGCTGATATCACTTCTATAATAAACTGCCGCATTTCATTACACAGAACCGGAAGCTGATCATCATCCAACTTCCGTAAATCAGCCGGCGAGTTAATCTTTTGAAGTAATTTACCTGGAGTAGGCGACATGTTTTAGGATACTTGGGTGCAGGCAAAATTACAAATAAATGACAATGCATCGCGAAAAGCCGGACAACATAAAGTCTCCAGGGTCAAAAGAGACTGCCTGAATTTCATTTTATAAGTCATATCTTAAAAACAAACCGTTTCCCCGTTAAAAATAAACCCTTCACCTTATCATAACATTTATTCACCTGCGCCTTTAAATATAGTAAATTTGCAGTCTTAGTTTTAAAGTATTAAAACATGAACATTATCATTGCCGGTGATGGCGAGGTCGGCTTCTATCTGGCCAAGATGCTTTCTGGCGACAACCACAATATAACCATTGTTGATCCCCATCAGGAATTACTCAAAATGGTGGAAAGCCACACAGATTTGCTTACCATTACGGGTGATTCTACTTCTATTCAGGTACTAGAGCAGGCCGATGTGCGCAAAGCTGATCTGCTCATTTCCGTGGTTCATGATGAAAAAATCAACATTACCACCTGTGTGATTGGTAAAAAATTAGGAGCCCGGCGCACCATTGCCCGCATCAATAACACAGAATACCTCACCATAGAGAACCGCGAAATTATGCGTTCGCTGGGTATTGATGTAATGGTGTGCCCCGAGCGTCTGGCGGCCAAAGAAATTGTAAAACTGCTTGGACAGACCGCAGCCGTTGAAATCTTTGACTTTTCTGAAGGCCGGCTTTCGCTGTTTTTGATTAAACTGGATGAAAAGGCTACTGTATTGAATAAGACATTAAATCAGGTAGCTCACGAAAACCCCAGGCTGGATTTCAGGGCCATTGCCATCAGCCGAAACAACAAAACCATTATCCCTAAAGGTGATGATGAATTTAAGTTAAACGATATGGCCTATGTAATTACCAAACCCGATGGTGTAGAGCCGCTGTTAAAGCTGGCGGGCAAAGAAAAACTCGATATACGTAATGTAATGATAGTGGGCGGCGGACGCATTGGCCGCAAAACCGCACGCAGCATTGAGCGGAATATGAATATTAAGCTCATTGAAATAGATAAGGAACGCTGTCTGAGCCTAAGCGATCAGTTGGAGCATACCCTGATTATCAATGCTGACGCACGGGACATAGAACTACTTGAAGATGAAGGTATTAGAAATATGGATGCTTTTATCTCCGTAACCGATGATTACGAGACAAATATCCTTACCTGTTTGCTGGCCCAGCGCTTCGGAGTAAAGCGTGTGATACCTCTGGTTGAAAACATTGATTATATCGAAATCTCTCACAGCATCGGCCTGGAAACCATCATTAATAAAAAGTTGATTACAGCTTCGTATATTGTGCGCTTTACAATGGATGCTGAAGTTACTTCTATTAAATGTCTGAGCGGTATTGATGCAGAGGTACTTGAGTTTGTGGTGAAGCCGGGTGCTTATGTCACCCGCCGGCCTATCCGTAGCATTGATATTCCCCGGGGCAGTATTATAGGCGGCATCATCCGTGGCAGCCAGAGTTTTATTGCCGTTGGCGATTTTCAGATACAGGAAGGCGACCGGGTGGTAATATTTGCCATTCCAGGCGCCATTGCAAGGGTTCAGGAGTTGTTTAATTAGTTTTTCCGTATCTTTCGACACTTTTGTCCATTGTTTCTCATGGCTGGCCTTAAAAAAATCAATTTTAACGCGATCTCCAAAATCACCGGTATGCTGCTGTTGATTGAGGGATTTTTTATGCTGACCTCCCTCATATTTTCAGTCTGGTACAATCCTGTAAGTAGCAAAAATCTTCTTTTTTTCAGTCCTGCAAATGATTTTTTACCCATACTTGCCTCAGGTCTTTTTATTGGTATCCTGGGCTTGATATTATGGCTCAGCAATGACTCCCTTAACCAGAATTCTATTGGAAAGCGGGAAGGCTACATTATCGTGGTCTTTACCTGGATCATTATTTCTCTGTTTGGCGCCCTGCCTTATGTTTTGTCGGGAGTTACCCATAGCTATACCAATGCCTTCTTCGAAACCATGTCGGGTTTCACGACTACAGGATCCACTATTTTTTCAGATATTGAAGCCCTACCTAAAGGCATATTGTTCTGGCGAAGTATGACGCATTGGATTGGAGGAATGGGCATTATTGTGCTCACCCTTGCAGTGCTACCTATCCTTGGTATTGGCGGTATGCAATTGTTTGTGGCTGAAGTGCCGGGTGTAACGCCCGACAAACTGCATCCCCGCATTACTCAAACTGCGAAACGCTTGTGGATGATTTATGTAGCCCTTACACTCGTTCAAACGCTGTTGCTTTCCCTGGGCGGAATGTCGTTGTTTGATGCCCTGTGTCATGCATTTGGCACCATGGCAACCGGCGGCTTTTCAACCAAAAATGATTCGGTAGCTGGTTTTTCGCCCTACATTCAGTATGTTATCATCTTATTTATGTACCTGGCGGGCATCAGTTTTACCCTGCATTATTTCATCTTAAAGAAGCAGTTTTCAAAAGTATTCCACAACGAAGAGTTGCGGCATTATACACAAATCCTCGTAGTGTCAACCATTTTTATTGCCATCACGCTGATTGTAGTAGATCACATGCCGGCACGCGAAAGTATTCGTCATTCCCTGTTTCAGGTAGTATCCATTGTAACCACTACCGGTTATATTACCAGCGATTACCTGATCTGGCCCTTCTCCACCTGGATGCTTTTGTTTTTACTGATGTTCACCGGAGGATGTGCCGGCAGTACGGGGGGAGGCATCAAAATTGTACGTATTATTCTGATGTTTAAAAACAGTCTGCTTGAACTCAAGCGCATTGTGCATCCAAACGCCATTTTACCGGTGAGGCTTAACGGCAAGGCTATTTCGCAACAGATCATTTTCAATGTACTGGCATTTTTTCTCATCTACATCCTGATTTTTGCCTTTGGATCATTAATCATGTCATTTCTGGGTCTGGATTTTGAATCTGCAGTCGGTTCTGTAGCTGCCAGCCTGGGAAATATTGGCCCGGGATTGGGTGTGGTTGGCCCGGTGCTTAACTATGGTGTATTGCCCGACCCGGCAAAATGGTTGCTTGCATTTATTATGCTGCTGGGACGTCTTGAATTGTTTACCGTACTTATATTATTCTCGCCTTCTTTCTGGAAAAAATAGATGCACCTACTTTGCACAGGCATCCATGATACACTATAGACTAATTGCAAAAATCATCGTCCTGTTGGAAATTAGGCCCATCTGACTGATGTGGCTAAATGGACACTCTCCCTTATGATGCTTCTTGGGCGTTTGGAGCTTTTTCCTGTTTTTATTCTTCTGAAGCCGGCGTTCTGGAAGCGATAGACACTTTTTCCCCCTAATCGCTGCGCTCTCAGGATTTCGCTATCTTTCGATAAAGTTTATCCACTTGTCTCCCCATTTTGTGGTCTCCTTGTCGTAGTTGAAAACCTCTGTCTCTCCGTCGCCCCATCACCAAAGTTGCATTTTAACAAAACCAGGCTAAATCCATTTTCCTGCTTTTCCAACCCGGATTTTGAAGTGTTTAAGTAAAATAGAAACATTTCGGGCTTATCGATTTATTTATCTTTGCACCCTCTATGAATGACACCCTACCCGGATACCGTAAAATCTGGCAAATTTCCTTACCCATCATTCTAAGCCTGGTGGCCCAGAATGTGGTAAACGTAACCGATACCGCATTTCTTGGACGGGTGGGCGAAGTAGAACTGGGCGCTTCAGCACTGGCCGGCTTATTTTACATTTCATTGTTTATGCTGGGCTTTGGATTTGGGATTGGAGGCCAGATACTCATCGCCCGCCGGTTTGGTGAACGCAATTATGCAGCCATAGGAAAAATTACCGACAACAGCCTCTATTTCCTCGCTTTTCTAGGACTGATTCTCTTCCTGTTTATCCGGCTGTTTGCCGGCGATATATTGCGTTTAATGATAGAATCTGAACCGATATATAATGCCAGCCTCGACTTTTTGCATTACAGGATATATGGGTTGTTCTTTGCCTTTGCCAATGTTTTATTGCGCTCCTTTTATATAGGTACCACCAAAACCCGTGTACTTACCTATAATGCCATAATTATGGCGGTGGTAAATGTTTTCCTCGATTACGTACTCATTTTCGGCCATATGGGCATGCCTGAAATGGGGATTAAGGGTGCAGCCATAGCCTCCGTGGCAGCCGAATTCATCTCAGCCGTTTATTTCTTTGCATATACTTTTTATAAAGTAGATCTCGACACCTTTAACCTGTTCAAATTTAAGAAGATTGACTATCAGGTTATCCGCACTACTTTAAATATCAGCGTATTTGTAATGCTTCAGCATTTCCTTTCCCTGGCCGGATGGTTTACCTTTTTTATGATTGTGGAAAAGATGGGAGAACGTTCGCTGGCCATTGCAAACATTGTGCGCAGCGCTTATATGATACTGATGATACCCGTATTTGCCTTTGGCTCAACCACCAACTCACTGGTAAGTAATATAATAGGACAGGGACGTCCTGATGAAGTAATTAAATTAATTAAAAAGGTAATCGTCCTCAACTTTGCACTCATTGGAAGCATTGCCATTGTTCTGGGCATATTCCCTCATGCCATGATTTCAATTTATACCAATAATCCGGAACTGATTCAGCAAACTATTCCTTCATTTTATGTCGTGATGTCGGCCCTGATGTTTTTCTCGTTTTCGAGTATTCTTTTCAGTGGCGTAAGTGGCACCGCCAATACAGCCACAGCCCTGTTTATTGAATTTCTGACCATAGTGGTTTACTTGTCCTACACCTGGTTCATAGCCGAATATCTTAAACTTCAAATCACCTGGGTTTGGACCAGCGAATATGTCTATTTTCTATTCTTGTCGTTACTCTCATTTTTATATCTGCGCTCAGGCAGATGGCGGCATAAGGTTATATAGTTATATTTGCATGACTGGTATGAAAATAAAACTGTCTGTAGTTATTATTACTTTTAATGAGGAGCGCAATATAGAGCGCTGCCTCAGCTCTGTGAGCGATGTTGCCGATGAAATTGTGGTACTCGACTCTTTCTCTGTCGACCGCACCCCGGAAATATGTGCAGCACATGGAGTTAAGTTTTTTCAACATGCTTTCGATGGACACATTGAGCAAAAAAACAGGGCGCTCACCCATGCCAGCTTTCCCTATGTGCTATCTCTGGATGCAGATGAAGCTTTGGATGATTCGCTTAAGCAGGCTATTCTTGCAACCAAACATGATTGGCAGGCCGATGCCTATATCATGAACCGGCTTACCAACTATTGTGGCAAATGGATATACCATTGCGGCTGGTATCCCGACCGGAAACTTAGACTATGGGACATTCGTAAAGGCAAATGGGGAGGGACAAATCCTCACGACAAGGTAATGATGGACAATCCCGATACAAAAACCTTCCATCTAAAAGGCAACATTCTGCATTACAGCTATTATACGCTGGAAGACCATCACAGGCAGGTGGAATATTTTACTAACATATTGTCAAAAGCTCAGTTTGCAGAAGGGAAACGGGCCAATATGCTTACTTTATACGCAAGCCCGGCAGTGAAATTCCTGCGCGACTACTTCATGAAACTGGGGATACTTGATGGGAAAGCAGGATTTACCATCTCACGGATATCCGCCCGGGCCACCTACCTCAAGTATAAGAAAATCCGATTATTGCAATCTGGTAAAACCACACAATAATGGAAAACGGTCGTCTCAAAACCTTATTAATCAGCCGAACCGATAGTATTGGTGATGTGGTATTAACCCTGCCTATGCTGGGTGTTATAAAACAGTCGAACCCCAGGATACGTATTGTTTTTCTCGGCCAGAGTTATACCCGGCCTGTAGCAGAGGCCTGTATTCATATTGATGACTTTATTGACTGGAAGCAAATGGCTTCGCAGCCTCCTGAAGAACAATTACAACAGTTAAAAGCGATAGGTGCCGATGCCATTATTCACGTTTTCCCCCGCCAGGAGATTGCCAGGCTTGCTGCCCGCGCCAAAATTCCGTTACGGATAGGTACTTCAGGACGTATTTATCACCTGCGTACCTGCAACCGGCTGGTAGTTATGTCGAGGAAAAGATCCCATCTGCACGAGATGCAACTAAATCTTAAACTGGCCCGTCAGTTTATTCCACATAAGCAGTATTTACTGCCTGAACTCACCCGGTTTTACGGACTCCGCCACCTGTCACCATTACCCTCCGCCGTTGCTGATTTACTTTGCCATGATAAATTTAATCTGATACTTCATCCCAAATCAAAGGGGAGTGCACGGGAATGGGGTATTCCCAATTTTGTAGCGTTTACCCGGCTACTTTCTGCTGAAAAATATCGGCTATTCATCACCGGCACTGCTGAGGAAGGTAAATTACTTCGAGAAACCGCCTTTTTTAAGCAGGCAGCAGAAGTAATTGACCTGACCGGCCAGCTTTCATTGAGTGAGCTCATGGCTTTTATTGCTGCTGCCGACGGACTGATTGCTGCCAGCACCGGGCCACTGCACCTGGCTGCTGCACTGGGCAGGGTTGCTTTAGGAATATACCCTCCCATAAAACCCATGCATCCCGGCCGTTGGGCTCCGGTGGGAGATAAAGCGGGCTATCTGGTTGCAGAAAAAAACTGCACTAAATGCCGCAAAGGAGGAAAATGCACCTGCATGACCGACATCAGTCCTCAGCAGGTTAAACAAAAACTGGAACAAATGATAATTTCATCACCAAACATTCACAACCATGGCTAAGGAAAACCCGGGGCAATGGTTTGTCATTGTAAACCCCAATGCAGGCAGACGAAAAGGCGAAAAGGATTGGCTCGAAATCGCAGCTTTACTCCAGAACGCTAGTATTGAATTTACCAGTATTTTTACTGAACATCCAAACCATGCCGTTAAACTGGCACGTAAGTATGTTGAAGCGGGCTTCAAAAAAATAATCGTTGTGGGGGGTGATGGTACACTGAATGAAGTGTTAAATGGCGTTTTTACACAAGATAAATACCCGACCACTGACATCGTGCTTGCTATGATTCCCGTTGGCACGGGCAACGATTGGGGACGTTCTTTTAATATTCCCACAAATTATAAAAAGGCCATTGAACTGATTGCCAGGCAAAAAATATTTATTCAGGATGTGGGGAAAGTGCAATATATAAGCAAGGATTTGACGAAGCAGCGACATTTTATCAATATGGCAGGGCTGGGCTTTGATGCCATGGTTGCCAATCGCACCAACAAAGTAAAGCGCGAAGGCAAAAGCGGCCCATTCTCATATCTTATTAGTTTGTTTAGTAGTCTGATTAATTACAACCACAAAAAAGTGAAGATTAAAATGGACGACACGAAGTTGAATGCGGACGTTTTTACCATGAGTGTGGCCATATGCAAGTTCAATGGAGGCGGTATGATGCAGGCGCCCAATGCCATTCCCGATGACGGCCTTTTCGATATTACCGTTATTACCCGTGTAAGCCGGCTTCTGGTAATCAGAAGTGTGAAGAAATTGTATGATGGTTCCTTTTTGAAAATGCCTCAGGTTAAAACTTTCCGAAGTCAAAAGGTTGAAATTGAATCTAATCCACCCATGTATCTGGAAACCGACGGTGAATCACTGGGCCATACTCCTATGAGTTTTGAAATTATTCCTTCAGCAATACAAGTGATTAGCGGGTGATGAGTAAGAAGGTTGCAGGTTGTTACAAGTTTCAGTCACGATAGCCCTGGCTTTATTTCCGGCAGTCAACGTTAAAACAGCAACAGAGGAACAAAGCTTAACCGCTGAAGCCAGTCTGCCTGTGGAAGACGAAGCGGAAGAATAAACAACCAACAATTCAACACCTCAACAAATCAACCTGATCACTTATTGTTATAGCTATTCATTGTATTGGTTGCTCCAGCGCTGATGAAACTCTTAATCATCTCCACACCAAAGGGAATGCGTTCTATGAAGATTTTCTCCTCCTGACGGGTAAAGTGGCCCAACACATAATCGACCTGAAAACCACGGGCGAAGTTGCTGCCTATACCAACCCTGAGCCGGGGGAAATTGCTGTGGCCCAGCATTTCAATGATGTTGTTCAATCCATTGTGGCTACCGCCGCTACCCTTAAGCTTCATGCGAAACACGCCAGAATCAAGATCGATATCATCTACCAACACCAATGAATTTTCAATGTCAACTTTCTCCACCTCAAGCCAATAGCGGTATGCCTTACCACTGAGATTCATGTAAGTAGTCGGTTTTATAATTACAATGGTCTTGCCCCTGAATCGGGCTTCAGCACGGGAGGCCAGCCTATCAATGGCAAACTTTACCCCTAGCTCCTGCGCCAATGCATCAGCAAGAATAAACCCTATATTGTGCCGGGTATTGGCATATTCATCGCCTATATTGCCCAAACCGACGATAAGAAACTTCATAAATCAGGATGTTTTAATCAATGGGTTAAAGTATAGAAGGTTTTAGTTCTATTAAACAGACAATCCTTAATTTTATTTTAACCTGTTGTTCAGTAAACAAAACCGGAGGCTTTGTGCCTCCGGAATGTTTTATGCAAATAAAAGCAATTAATTGGCTGGCGTTTCTGCTTCCAGGTTACGTGTAGCTACCACCGAAAGAACAATTGCCGAAGGCAGATCAAGCAGTTCTACTTTGGGCAGGCTCAGGTCAGTAACCCGAATTGATTGAAGGAGATCTAGCTTACTGATGCTTACTTCTATTTCATCGGGCAAATCGTTCAGCAGTGCTTTAACTTTCAGTTTACGAAACTTTTTAACGAGTTTACCTCCGCGCAATATTCCGGGCGAAGTTCCGGTTACACGGATGGGCACTGAAATAATGATTGGATTTTTATCATTAATTTCAAGAAAATCTGCATGTAAAATCCGATCGCTCACCGGGTGAGCCTGAATGTCTTGCAGTATGGCATCATACTCTTTACCATCAATATTGATGTTAAGGATGTAAGAATTAGGTGTATTGAGGATGGTTTTAAAATCCACTTCTTCCATTGAAAAGTGAACTTGATCTTTACCACCATAAATTACACAGGGAACCTTACCCGCTGCACGCTGGGCTTTAGCATCTTTTTTCCCTACGTTCCCGCGAAGGGAACCGCTCATAGATACTTTTTTCATTGATTTAAGATTTAATTGATTTGTTATTAAAAACCCCTTTATGGGTCAGAATTTAAAAAGATTTGAAATAGATTCGTAATTATGCACCTTGCCTATTACATCGGCCAGGAGCGAAGCAGTGCTCACTACCTTAATTTTTTCACTCTTGATCTTCAGTGGAATGGTATCAGTTACCAACACTTCAGTAAGAGAAGAATCTTCAATTCGCTGCACCGCATCAGCCGAGAGCAGGGGATGGGTACAAAAGGCCCTGACACTTGAAGCGCCATTGTCCATCATCAGTCGTGCAGCTTTACATATGGTACCTGCAGTATCAATAATATCATCAACCAAAACTACATCCTTGCCATTTACATCACCAATTAGCGCCATAGTATCCACCTGATTGGCCCTTGAACGTTGTTTGTAACAAATTACAAAATTGGTATTCAATATCTTAGCGTACATGGCTGCGCGGCGGGTTCCTCCGGTATCAGGCGAAGCCATAGTGAGGTTGGATAAATTTAACTGCTTGATGTATGGAATAAAAATGCTTGATGCAAAAAGATGATCTACCGGTACATCGAAAAATCCTTGTATCTGATCAGCATGCAAATCGATGGTGATAATACGTTGAACTCCGGCGGCTGTAAGCAGGTTGGCTATCAGCTTGGCAGCAATGCTTACCCTGGGTTTATCTTTTCGGTCCTGACGGGCAAAACCAAAATAAGGAATTACGGCAATAATGTGCCTGGCCGAAGCCCTTTTGGCAGCATCAATCATCAGCAACAGCTCAAAAAGATTGTCGGAAGGGGCAAAGGTTGACTGAACAATAAACAGGTCATTTCCGCGAACATTTTCTTCGAAAGAAGGCTGAAATTCGCCATCTGAGAAATCGGTAACCAGCACGTCACCCAATTTTTTACCATAGCTAATCGCTATTTTTTCGGCAAGGTAACGGGTAGCTCTACCTGAGAAAATATTCACTACAGTAGCCATTTCTAATTAGATTATGGGTTTCAGAATGTACGCTTTCGGGGTGCAAAAGTACTAAATTTATTTTCTTTAAAAGGAAGTAAATCTATTGGCTGAAAAAAAAAGCAGCTAATCCCTTGATTTTTCGGCAAAATGGTATTACTTTTGCACACCTTTGCACACCTTTTTTATGATTAACTTAAGGAAAAATAGCTTCGGCTGATGGCAACATTTCCAGGCAAAAAAGCGTTATATTACGTTCAGGCAAACCTACTGCTTTTTGTGCAATTTTCTGCCATAATAAATTACTGTTTCCACACAATTTAATACTACGACATAATGAAACTGTCTCAATTCCGCTATCAACTTCCGAATGAGCTGATTGCAAAGCATCCACTTGATAATCGCGATGAGGCCCGGCTAATGGTGCTCGACAGAAAAACCAAAAGTATAGAGCACAGGAAATTTACCGATATATTAGATTATTTTGATGATGGTGATGTTTTTATTCTGAATGACACCAAGGTTTTTCCTGCCCTGCTTACCGGGGAGAAAGAAAAAACGGGTGCTAAGATTACTGTTTTTCTCCTTCGTGAGCTCAATGCAGAGGCACGCTTATGGGATGTGCTTGTTGATCCTGCCCGAAAAATCCGCATTGGCAACAAATTGTATTTTGGTGAAGACGATGCGCTGGTCGCCGAAGTGATTGACAACACTACATCCCGTGGCCGCACCCTGCGCTTTTTATTCGATGGCCCGTACGAGGAATTCAAAAAAACGGTTGAAAGTCTGGGTAAAACCCCACTTCCGGAAGAGTTACAGGCACTTCGCGACATTCTACCCGAAGACAAAGATTGGTATCAAACCATATACGCCAGCAAAGAAGGAGCAGTTGCCGCACCCTCTGCCGGTCTCCATTTCAGCCGCGAACTAATGAAGCGACTCGAATTGAAGGGGGCCTCATTTGCTACTGTTACGCTGCATGCAGGAGTTGGTAATTTTAGAGCCATTGATGTGGAAGATCTCACCAAGCATAAGATGGACTCGGAAGAACTCATCATTACCGAAGAAGCCAGTCGCAAGGTAAACAAAGCCAAGGAAAATCGCAAGCAGGTGTGTGTGGTGGGCACCACCACCTTGAAAGCCATTGAATCTTCGGTGGCCATATCGGGAATGCTCAAGCCCTACAAAGGCTGGTCGAACAAATTCATTTTTCCACCTTATGAATTCAGTATACCTACCAGCATGATTACCAATTTTCACCTGCCGTTTTCACCCATGCTCATGATGACAGCCGCCTTTGCGGATTTTGATTTCCTGATGAAAGCCTACAAGGAAGCCGTAAGTGAAAAATATCGCTTCTTTACATACGGAGACGCCATGCTCATTAGGTAATTTATTTTTCTCAAACTGATTATTTAAGGTGCCGGCTTGCCGGCATCTTGTATTTTTAAGTGGAAATGTTTACATTTGTATTAAAAAAGTGAATCGTTACGTCATAATTGTAGCTGCAGGCCTTTCAAAACGGATGGGAGAAGGGACACCCAAACAATTCAGGGTAATAGCCGGCAGGCCCATGCTTATGCATACTATTGCAGCTTTTGATGCTTTAGAAGCTGCATTGAAGCTGATTGTGATATTGCCTCCCGGTGCCATATCCGGATGGCAAAAGTTATGCAGTGAATATAACTTCAAGATCCCCCATCAGGTCATTGAAGGCGGGGATACCAGAGGGCATTCGGTAAAAAACGGTCTGGCTCAGATTGAGGATAATGACGGCCTGGTAGCCATACACGATGGTGCCCGTCCTATGGTGGATGAGCGTCTTATTCTCGAAGGTTTTGAACTGGCTGCCCGCACCGGAACTGCCATTCCATGTATTCCGGTTGCCGACTCGTTGCGGCTGGTTGACACCACCGGAAGCCGCCCCCTGCCCCGTTCAAAAGTCAAAGCAATTCAAACCCCTCAGTGCTTTGCTTTGTCCATGATCAAACAAGCGTATGCAGCCCAGGATTTTATGAGTTTTACCGACGATGCCCAGCTCATCGAACGCAGTGGTATTACTTTGTCACTATACGAAGGCAATCCGCAAAATATCAAAATCACTACGCCCGATCAGCTCAGGTACGCGGAGATTATACTTTCATCGCAAAACCACAAACAAACATAATAATTTATTTTTAGCGAAATAAACCTCATGATGAACTCCAACCAAAAACTGGCTATACAGGAAGGCTGGGTTTCCATTGTCGGAAACGTGGGTTTATTTGTGGTCAAACTGTGGGCGGGACTGATTTCCGGATCTATTGCCATTATTGCCGATGCCTGGCATACGCTGAGCGATTCCCTCACCTCGCTGATTGTAATTGTGGGCGCTAAAATTTCAGCTAAACCTGCAGATAAAGAGCATCCATTCGGACATGGCCGGGCAGAACTCATTGCGGCCATTATTATTGGTGTGCTGCTTTTTGTGGTTGCTTTTAACTTTGTACTGGAAGCCGTTGAGAGGCTAAATAATCAGCGTGTAGTTCATTATGGAACATTTGCCATTGTAGTTACCGCGATTTCTGTTGTGGTAAAGGAAGCCATGGCCCGATATGCGTTTTTCGTAGCCAGAAGCTCTTCTTCTCCTTCGGTAAAAGCCGATGCCTGGCACCATCGTTCTGATGCCATATCCTCAGCAGTAATCCTTGCTGGTATTTATCTCGGGCAGCACATATGGTGGATAGATGCTATGCTTGGCATTGTGGTTGCGCTGCTTATTTCATTGGCTGCCTATGGTATTATGCGCGATGCCATGCGCACCATGCTTGGCGAAAGCCCCGAAAAAGGACTGGTGGAAACCGTAACTGCAGTATGCCGGCGCGAAAGCCTGCTCGATTTAGACCCCCATCATTTTCACATCCATCGCTATGGTGATCATATTGAAATGACTATGCACATTAGGCTTCCCGACAATATGACGGTATATGATGCCCATGAAATTGCCACCCGGGTTGAAAAACGACTCCTGGAGGAAAACCACATTGTAATCACCATTCATATAGAACCCGAAGGATTTAAACACTGGTAATTTTGCGTCCTTTCCAGCGGACCGGTGTAAAACGCGATAACAATCCAAGCAGGGCCGTATAAAAAACCACCCCGATTTCGGCCGGAATAATTCCCCAAATTAATTTTTGCTGACCTGAGAATCTCAGATAACTTATTAACAAAGGCAAATCGACAATAACTTTTATTGCAAATAAAATCAAAAAATTAATCAAAAACCCTGCGGAAATCCAGGCAAGGAGTATATTAATTATCAGCATAAAGCTGGTGAGCCAAACGACAATGGCTGCAACCACCGGACCCCGGCTTTTAAAGGCAGTACTTTTGGCGCTCCATCTTAACCTTTGTTGCCAGAATGTAGTCAGGTCGGGGGCAGCAGAAGTAAGCACCATGGCAGCCTCAGACTTAAGAAAGCCAATTTTATCCGGGCCATATTCTGTGGCAAACGCCTGCAATAAAAACACATCGTCGCCGGAAGCCAGATGAGGTTGAAGCTCAGCTTCATTAATATTAAAACGGGCTGCTTTTCGGTAGCCCATGTTGGCTCCATTACACAGCATTGGCTTTCCGCTTCCAATAGCGCCTGCGCCGGACGCAATAAGCGATGCAAATTCTATTTGTTGAAAAAATCCGAAAGCCCCACGGTTTTCTTTAAACATTACCGGGCCTGAAACCAACATTTTATCATCCTGAGAAAGCATTCCAGCCATTTGGCTGATCCAGAAAGGACCACATATACAATCTGCATCTGTGGTAAGTAGAATACTGCCTTTAGCCAGTTCCGCACCCTTGCGAAGTGCAGCTTTCTTACCAAAAACATCTCCGGAGGCCATCAACCGTAACTGCATTTGAGGATGACGGCTTCCAAAAGCTTCAACAATTTGTGCTGTTTCATCTTCAGAATGATCATCTATTACAATAATTTCAAAAGCTGAAAACGGATAGTCCTGATGGGAAAGGCTGTTGAGGCAGGATTCAATGTTAACTGCCTCGTTTCGGGCAGCAATAATAACACTTACCTGCGCACTGCCAGAGTAGAGGCCGGATAGGGGAAGCCGGAACCAGCCGAGGGAAAGGCGGGATATCAGCACCAGATATGCCAAAAAAACCGGGACTGACATCAATAAAAACAGCAGTTCGACTTTCATGGCAGTTGTGATTTTCGCATCAGTTTTAAGCGGTTGATAAACAATAACCCGATCAATGCCGGAAAAGCCAGATTCACCATCCATACTGCCATACTTGCCAGCAGTATTCCGGTGTGTAACCCATTGGCTTCAAGAACCATTTGTCCGATAAAATAGATGGCTACCGAACCTCGGATACCCAGATCAATCAAGGCAATAGTAGGAATGGCAGTCATTACAAAATAGGTCATGGAAATCAGTTCAAAAGCTTTAAAGTACGGCAAGGATACTCCAAAGGCTACCAGAAAAAAATAAAACTGTGTGGAGAAAACCAGATAACGACTCAGGCTTAATAGCAATACCCTGATCAAATCGGCCTGCCTGACCTGCTGTATCACTTCGAGATACCGATGCAGCCGATGCCATTCCGGCTTAATCATGGCGTTGAGCCGATTGATTAAAAAAGGCACTTTAAGATAAGTCATTACCATTAAAGTGCTGATTAGCAGCATAAAAATAATGAGCGCGGCATACAGCCATCCCGATTGAAACAGGTGTGGTTCGATGTGATCGGGGAAATAAAAAACCAACGCCAGCATCCCCATCATCAGGGTAACCATCAACTGACTAATGCTTCCGGCAATGGTAAGCAGGGCAGCATCCAGCGGATCCGCATTTTTCAGAGTAAACACCCTGCCCAGAAAGTCCCCGATACGGTTGGGCGTAAAAAGGCTCATGGTAATGCCGGTGAATACCGACAAAAGTGCCTGCCGAAAATTCACACGCTCAACATAAGCGATGAGTCTCTGCCATTTTATGGCCTCAAAACCCCAGTTAAATGGCATCAACAATAAAGCGATGACTACCGGAATGAGAAAAGAGGAGGAAGACTTATGCAGGCTAATGTACAGCTTAAATGCCTGAAAATCACCCGATACAAATATCTGTCGATAAATAAACCAGACAGCGAGCAACGCAACGATTGTTCGCACTCCGATATTAATGCTTTTCTTTACTTTTGCATCCAACTGCATATACTCATTTTAATTATGGCTACCGACCGCATTATACTTGGCATCGATCCCGGAACACTGGTAATGGGTTATGGCTTAATAGCCGATAAAGGTAAGAAAATTGAGCTCATCACCCTCGATGTTTTCAGGCTTAAGACCAAAGATTCTCAAGCCCTGCGTTTAAAAATTATTTTTGAATCGGTATTGGGGCTTATTGACCGCTACCATCCGGATGAACTGGCCATAGAAGCGCCTTTTTACGGGAAAAATGTACAGTCAATGCTCAAATTGGGCAGGGCACAGGGAGTGGCTATGGCAGCAGCCCTTTATCGCGATATACCCATTTTTGAATATTCACCACGCCGCATAAAACAGTCCATTACCGGCAAAGGGAGTGCATCCAAAGAACAGGTAGCAGGAATGCTCCCTAACCTTATTGTAATGGAACCTGTTGCCCATCCTATGGATGCCACAGATGCACTGGCGGTAGCCATATGTCATTATTTCCAGGCCAAACCTGCTGATGCCGGAAAATCCTACTCGGGATGGAAAAACTTTTTGGATCAGAATCCCCAAAGGGTGCTGAATAAAAAATAGATGATTTTAATTTTCAGGCTTTTAGCCTGATTAATTCACAAAAACAAATTTACGCAGTTTTGACAATAATATTTTTTATTTTAATCTTAAGCTCTGTTGCACCTATTGCTTAATGAATTTTCCCCTCTTAATATCTGCCTGATTTGAAAGAGGAGATTTGGGCCTGTAAGTCAGGGCGCGACTTTGAGTCGCATCCTGACTCCCCATAAAGGTTTATTGCTGCCATGATGAGGTGTTGGTTAAAATTTAGTAATAACTGTTTCCAGGAGTTAAACTACCTCAAAGTCGCGATTAAACTGAACTTTTCCCATTTTTTTAAGAATTTATGAATAGTTCAGTTTAGCATATTGCCTATATAGGGTCTGCTGAAAAAATAATATATCATTGGATACCAGCATGGTATGATGATATTTTTTATGTTACATGCAAGGTTTTTTCGCCATTCGCCCACATTTCATGCTTTTATATTACGGTCTCGTCTTTCTGGACGAGACCGAAATATAAAAAGGTTGTGAGTTTTTCAGCAGGCCCTATATACATTTCATAAAGTTCAAAATAACATATCCTGCACTTTATTAAAGCCAATTAAAAATGTCTCACACGATTCAATCACTTTGACAGGCGAATCTGCATAAGCCCTCACCCGGATATATGATGAGCTATGGCGACTATTCAGGTAAACATAAAATTACTTCAACCTCAATACTTTCAGGTTGTTCTTCAGGTAAAAGGCAGTCCGTTTACCATTAATCAGCTTTGTCAGAACAGTTATCAGGGTACTTCATGTAATTGCAGTCGCCATCTGAAATTATTGCGACCCCAACAATCTTCGCAACGGGAGGTGCAAACAGCTTCTGACAGTAAAGCATTGTCAATGCGGAATACCATGGGGCATTCCACCGGATTCTGCAAGAGGTAAGGTCTCTGTTCGGTTTGCTCCCAATAATAGGTAGCCCACTTCCAAACCGTTTGTTCTCCTTCCATTGCAAATGATAGAGATACCTCAAGATATTGCTTCCCCGCGCTTTGCGTCCATATAGGTGCAATATCCGAGATAACGATTACCCCCTCTTCTCTGATTTTAATGCGTTCTCCTTCAATCAATTTATCTGACTCACCACCGAATTCATGAGGTAAAGGCTGGGAAATGAAAACCTGGCCTGAAGCTGAGATTTCGACAGGAACAGATAAAGTGGAAGTGAATGCAGGAAAAGTGCGGGCGTAATCGAGGGTTAACGTGCCTTTGTAATTTTGGCCGGGATTTATGTCATCCTCTTTCTTATCGCAGGCAACCAATAAGGAAAGAAGCAATGACACCAGCAAGATACGTGTTGCCATGATGCCATATTGTTAAATGAATAATGTCTAAAGATACGAATTTTGCACGTTAAAGTCAAGTATTACCCTAGAAATTTTCGCATTACAGGCAATGCTATTTCTGTAAATGTTTCAGTAATGCTTACTTCCGCTTATCTTTGTATGCAGTAATTGGCAGCAAGACTTATTTCGATAAACCTGTCTGAGCAACCCGATTTCACTAATAATGATAAAAAGCCATCCATGAAAATCAGATTCCTGTTTATTCTGCTGATCATCCTTAATTTGTCGATTAAGGCACAGGTCTTTACCTCATCCAACCTTCCCATAGTAATCATTGATACTTATGGGCAGGAAATACCTGATGATCCAAAAATCAATGCCGGAATGAAAATCATAGACAATGCGCCGGGAGAACGTAATAATATTACCGATACCCCTGCTTTTGATGGTCCCATCGGTATTGAAATAAGGGGCTCCAGCTCACAATTATTTCCTAAAAAAAGCTATGGTTTCGAGACCTGGGATGCAGAGAACAACGACATTGATGTTTCATTACTGGGGATGCCGGCAGAAAGTGACTGGATACTAAACGCCAATTATACTGATAAAACCCTTTCACGCAATGCTTTGGCTTACCAGGTATCCCAAAATATGGGCCATTATGCAACCCGGTATAAATTTGTAGAGGTGACGATTAATGGTGACTATAAAGGCATCTATATCTTTTCAGAGAAAATAAAGCGCAATGTGAACCGGGTAGATGTTGCAAAACTCAAAGACGACCAGAATTCCGGGGATCCGCTTACCGGGGGATATATCTTTAAAATTGATAAGACTACCGGCAGCGGAGGTGACGGCTGGACTTCAACTTTCCCTCCTCCCGCACATTCATCGGGTCAAACCATCTTTTTTCAGTACGAGTATCCAAAATCTGATAAAATCACCAATCAACAAAAGCAATACATCAGCGATTATGTGAATGATTTTGAAACTGCCCTCGCAGGTCCTGATTTTGCTGATCCTGTATCCGGTTTCAGGAAATATGCGGTAGAAGGCACATTCATCGATTACTTTCTGGTGAACGAGATCAGTAAAAACGTGGATGGATACCGTTTAAGCACTTTTTTGCACAAGCAGCGCGAAAGTCTTGGCGGAAAACTGCGCATTGGTCCGGTTTGGGATTATGACATAGCCTGGCACAATGCAAACTATTGCGGAGGCGATGTACTTGAAGGCTGGGCTTATCAGTTCCCCTGTCAGGATGACTATTGGCAGGTGCCTTTTTGGTGGGGGCGATTGCTCGAAGACACTACCTTTGCCAATAACCTGAAATGTCGCTGGACCTCAATGCGTGAAAATATATTGAGCGATGCCTGGTTCGGGCAATACATTGACAGTGTAGCCCTTTTACTGGATGAACCCCAGGAGCGTAACTTCACGCGTTGGCCAATTCTTGGCCAATATGTATGGCCGAATCCCTGGCCGTATCCTGCTACCTATGCCGAAGAAATTTCTTCAATTAAATCATGGACACACTCACGCCTGGCATGGATAGATGCCAACCTGCCGGGTAATTGCTATTCCACGGAGGTTGGTCCAACGGCCAGCCATACCGCCATAAAAATTTACCCCAATCCGGCAGGTGATTTAATATATGTTTCAGTGGAAGGCTTACAGGGGAATAAAATAACGTTCGAAATCACAGATCTGAATGGCAAAGTTCAGTTGCACGGCCAGTTTACACTATTGAAACCCGGGAATAAAATATGGAAACAGGATATTTCTGGTTTACCAAAAGGGCTGTGGTTAATAAAAATAGCTGATGGGAAACAAACATATACGCAAAAACTTATAAAGCAGTAAAGAAAGTGCTTCTAATTCTTGTGTGTAAATGAAGGTGGTTTAAAAAGGCGTAATCGTTGGTTCATTGAATTCAATCAGGGTTACATAACTTTTTCCCTGTAATTCATCAAAACATTTGATCCACTCTTCCCAGGGGTCAAAATTCTGGTTATGTAAACCGGGGGAAGTTGAAACGCCTGCCCCACCGGAATTCAGAGAGACAAAGATAGGTTCAGCAGCTATTTTTATTTTTAATGCGGTCATTTGCACCGAAGCAGTGAGTTCATCGGTCTGCATTCCATCAGGTGCGATGGTTTGGGGATACATTTTGGTTGACAGATGCCTGTATTTTCTGACAACCCGATTGTAATCGGACATATTATGTGTCTTTTCATCCACGCATCTTTTCAGTCCTTCAAAAGGCAGGGAGAGTAATTCCGGGGTGTTTTCATGAAACCAGGCAAATGCAGCTTCCTCATCAATAGTTAACACCTGTATCCAGTCGGCCAGACCGGAACCCGGCTGGCAACTTTGAGTATTAAAACACAGCCGGTAACCTGAAAAATATCCATCCTGAATGGGAATAATCTTGTCAGGATCAAACTTAGCGGCAAAATATTCTTTAAGCGTTGCTGCGTCAGCATTTGAAAGGTACATTTCTCCCTCCCCGTCCAGGGCTATGGACACTGCGTCAGGATAAGGGATAATTTCAATGCGTTGAGCGATAAGCGCTGTATTACAGCATGCCAGGACCATAAGGAAAAGGAAAAGTTTTTTCATTCTTTCTTTTTTTATCAGACCATATATCTATAACCAACTGCCGGATATTGCAGCCTTATAATCCGTCGTTCTTTTACGTTTATCCTGTTTTGTATAAAAAGTAACCTTGTTAACAAAAAAAACATCCCCTTGCCGGGGTGGGTTGCACTCCGCAAAATTGTTTAATTTCGCATCTCAAAATCTGTTTTTATGTTACGTACACACAATTGTGGAGAATTAAATTTATCATCCGTAAGACAAACTGTTACACTTAGCGGCTGGGTGCAACGCTCACGTGACCTTGGCGGAATGACTTTTATTGATTTAAGAGACCGGTATGGAATTACACAATTGGTTTTTAATATGGAAACCAATGCTCTGCTTTGTGAAAAAGCCCGAAAGCTGGGCCGTGAATTTGTAATATCCGCTATCGGAAAAGTGGCCGAACGCAGCAATAAAAATCCGAAAATGCCCACTGGAGATGTCGAAATCATCGTGGATAAACTCGACATCCTGAATACCTCAAAACATCCCCCTTTCACCATAGAAGACAACACCGATGGCGGCGATGAGCTGCGCATGAAGTACCGCTATCTCGATCTGAGACGCAATCCAGTCCGGAACAACCTTTTGCTGCGCCACCGCATGGCCATTGAAACCCGGAATTATATGAACAACATCGGGTTTATCGAAGTGGAAACCCCTGTGTTGATTAAATCCACGCCCGAAGGTGCCCGCGACTTTGTAGTACCCTCACGCATGAACGAAGGGCAGTTTTACGCTCTGCCCCAGTCACCGCAAACATTCAAGCAATTGCTTATGGTTGGTGGACTGGACAAGTATTTTCAGATTGTAAAATGCTTTCGCGATGAGGATTTGCGTGCTGACCGCCAGCCTGAGTTTACCCAAATTGACTGTGAGATGTCGTTTGTGACGCAGGAAGATATCCTATCCACCTTCGAAGGACTGATTAAACACTTATTTACCAAAGTAAAAGAAGTAGAAATTGCCGTTCTGCCCCGAATGACTTTTGCCGATGCCATGAAAAATTACGGCAACGATAAACCCGATATCCGCTTCGGGATGACCTTTGTTGAAATGACCGATTTAGTGAAAGGTCATGATTTCAAGGTATTTGACGATGCTGAGCTGATCGTTGGTATCAACGCGACCGGAAGTGCCGGATATACCCGAAAACAACTGGATGCACTTACCGATTTTGTGAAACGTCCGCAGGTAGGCGCCACCGGCATGATCTATCTGAGATATAATGAAGACGGCAGCCTTAAATCGTCGGTAGATAAATTCTATAATGAAGAGGAATTAAAAAAGTGGGCTGCTGCCTTTGATGCCAAACCCGGCGATTTAATGTTGATTCTGGCCGGAAATACGACCAAAACCCGTAAGGCTTTATCTGAACTCCGGCTTGAAATGGGCAACCGGCTTGGCCTGCGCAATCCGGAGGTATTTGCCCCGCTGTGGGTAGTTGACTTCCCCTTACTTGAATGGGACGATGAAACTAAACGGTACTATGCCATGCATCATCCCTTTACTTCGCCAAAGCCTGAAGATATTCCAATGCTGGATACCGATCCGGGTAAAGTTCGCGCCAATGCTTATGATCTGGTTATCAATGGGGTGGAAATCGGTGGTGGTTCCATCCGCATCCACAACCGCGATTTGCAGAAGAAGATGTTTACCATTCTTGGTTTCAGCGACGAAGATGCTCAGGCACAGTTTGGCTTTTTGATGAATGCCTTTGAGTTTGGAGCACCACCCCATGGAGGCATTGCCTTTGGCTTCGACCGCATGTGCTCACTGTTTGGCGGATCCGAAAGTATCCGCGATTACATTGCCTTCCCAAAAAACAATGCCGGCCGCGATGTAATGATTGATTCCCCTGCGCCCATCAAGCAGGAACAACTGGATGAACTTCACCTGAAAGTGAATTTGTCGGGAAAGAAAACGGAATAAGCTCAAAATTCCACATAAATGATGCAAATGCGGTTTACTGAACCTGCCTGATTGCCATCTGGCAGGCAGGCTTGTCGAAGTGACGCAAAGAGTTAATTTAGGGCGTTTTTAATAAAACAACTACAAAAGTCATGAAACCTGTAAAATCCTTACTTCCCGCCTCACACTGGCTGCTGCGGATCAGCCTGTTGGCCTACCTGTTACTTGAACATGGTAAAACCCTGCTTGCACTGCAATATCAGGCTCAACCATTTTACATTGCGCTGGCTTTTATTTTGTTCGGGATATTGCTTTTTGCCGGCGGATTTATTACAAAACCATCTTTGACCGTGATTTCCGCGCTACTGCTTTCCTTGTTATTTATCTATTATCTGTACCTGGGTTTTGTGCCAAAAGTTACCATGCCGCAAGTGCTCAACCTTCTGCTCCTGTCGGTTTGCCTAAATTTTATGGTATCGGGGAATAAATAAAAGCAGCGATCAATTTAAGGTTGGACGGATAAACAATTGGACCCCCTCAGGCAAAGGCAGGGCAAGTTCATTTTGTTGCATACGCATTCTGTCGGGAAATAAGATTCCCTGAAGATGATCGTATTCATGCTGAAAAATAACGGCAGAAAAATCTTCCAGCATTTCAGTATTCCATTCACCATCAAATGACTGATATTTAATCAAAATGGCATAACTACGCATGAGTTCTCCACGTTCATCAGGTACCGAAAGGCAACCTTCGCCCCCTTTGCGGCTAAGTAACGAAGCTTTTAGAACGCGCGGGTTGATTAAAAACTCAAAAGGTGATCCTGACTTATCAAAACGTTGAATCCATAGGACATTTCGGTTAATGCCAACTTGCGGAGCTGCAATACCTACTCCCGGATTGGCGGTATCGCGCATGGAAAGATACATCCTTCGCGATAAAAGCGGAAGCAATGGATCGTTTGGATCTATATCCCGGCTGACGGTGCCCAGCACCCCTGTGTCCAGGTCATTGGTATTTATCAACACCCGAAACATGGTGGTGGTATCTCCGGCAATTAATATTTGTTTCTCTGTTTCGGAAAAATTCTGGGCAGTTAAATTTCCTATAACAGCCAGAAAGATAAGTATTAGGGGAAACGTTGATCTCATGGCCAGTTTTTTTGGTAAAAATAGTACAAATGCATCCTGAAATGAATAAGGCAGCATAAAATATCCTATTCCTTTCTCCATGCTTTTGGCAATTTGCTTTATCTTTGCCCTTCTAAAATTAAAATCATGAAAGACGACCCCTATTCGTGTGAATTGTTAAACGAGTGATTTGCATGGGGTGCATGTTGCCTTCCTGCAGATAATTTAATGTAAGGAGGCAAACCAATGATTGAAGCCAACATCGATTTTGAAGAATTAATTGAGCAAAAAAGCTGGAGCGCGCTCAGGCGTGAAATCAAAGAACTTGAATCACATGATATCGCGGAAATTATTGAGGAATTATCTGATGAGAATGATATTATTCTTTTCAGGTTACTTCCCCGCGAAGAAGCCAAAAACACCTTTCAATACCTCAGTTTTGATAAGCAGGAGCAAATTATTAATGGATTGGCCAAAAACGCCAACCGGGTTTCCTCTCTGCTTAACGACCTTGATCCGGACGATCGCACCGCTTTTTTTGAGGAACTTCCGGGAAAGATAACAAAACGCTTGCTGCAACTCCTCTCGCCTGAGGAACGAAGCATTGCCACACGACTGCTGGGTTATCCAGAGAACAGTATAGGAAGGTTGATGACGCCTGAATTTGTGGCCGTTAAACCTGAATATACCGTAGCAGAAGCTTTGACCCACATCCGGGAGTATGGACGCGATTCAGAAACCCTCAACCTCATTTATGTAGTTGACGAGAATTGGAAACTGATTGATGACATCCGTATCCGGGAAATTATTCTTGCCAGACCGGATCAATTCATTAAAGACTTGATGGATGAACATTTTGTCTCCTTAAATGCACAGGACGACCAGGAAGTAGCCATCCGGGTTTTTCAGGATCAGGACAGAATTGCCTTGCCGGTGACTGATTCCGAGGGATTACTTATCGGTATCGTTACCATTGACGACGTGATGGATGTGATAGAAGAGGAAACCACAGAAGACTTCCACAAATTTGGAGCTTTTCAGGCAGCAATTGTGAATCCACTCAAGGCCAAAATCGGCTTTCTGTATCAAAAAAGAATCGTTTGGCTGATTGCTCTCGTTTTTATGAATGTTTTTTCAGGAGCTGCCCTTGCCGCCTTTGAAGATGTAATTCAGTCGGCAGTAGCCCTGATCTTCTTTTTACCCCTGCTTATCGGTAGTGGTGGAAATGCAGGTGCTCAATCCGCCACGTTAATGATCCGTTCACTGGCCATTGGAGATGTTGAAACAAAAGATTGGGTACGACTGATTGGGAGAGAATTTCTGGTATCGTTCCTCCTAGGGCTCACCATGGCATTGGGAGTAAGTCTTATCGCCAGTTTCAGAGCGCCTGAGTATATCTTTATTGTGGCTTCAACCATGGTGCTCTCGGTGATGTCCGGAAGTCTGTTGGGCATGTTATTGCCCTTTGTCTTTACCAAATTAAAAATTGACCCAGCCACTGCCAGTGCACCACTGATCACTTCTATTGCCGATATTTCGGGAGTTGTAATCTATTTTTCGATTGCTTCCTGGTATTTTGGGATGGGATAAGTAGATTGCGGATTTAAGAAAGGGACGTGGGACGAGGGACGGGTATTCTTTCAAAAATCCTGATTCTATTTGAATGACAAGGGGACGGGGGGAATATACGATTGCAGATTTCGGATTGCAGATTTGAAATTTGATAGGTGAGAGATGATATTTGTCAATGCCTGAAATGCGTTGACTACTTTAAACCAAAGAAAGAGTCAAAAAATGGCAAGACGGGAATAATTCAAAAATGACAACCATATATCGCAGAAGATGTCGCTTTAGTGACAGTTTCAAAATTCAAAATGTCAGAGAATTGGAAACCGGGAAGGCTAAAAGATAAGATTTAAAAAAGCAGTATTTGTTCGTACGAACTATTATCATTAAATTTGATTTTTCTCAATGTGTACGAAACACTCAATCCTTTGCCTCTGTTTTACAGGTAGTTGTGGCAATTAACATTCCGAAACCCGATAAATAAATGTTCTATTATTGTTTTAGCAGTCAACTCTTTTCAGGACAAGGTAATGAGTGATGAAATAAATCATTCAGGAATCATCAGGGACAGTTAACACTGGCAAAGGGACTTTTGTACCGATGCAGCGAATCAACATAAATAAGCAAGAAATGAATAAAATCATTGTCGATTTTGAAGAATTAATTGAGCAAAGGAACTGGAATACGCTAAGGCGCGAGCTTAGAGAGATGGATCCACTTGACATAGCGGAAATCATTGAAGAACTTTCCGATAAAGATGATATTATTCTCTTTCGGTTGCTTGCGCGCGAAGAGGCTAAAAACACCTTTCAACACTTATCTCACGATAAACAGGAGCAAATTATTGAAGGGCTGGCCAAAAATGTTAACCGGGTATCTGCCCTGCTCAACGATCTGGATCCGGACGACCGGACCGCATTTTTTGAAGAACTTCCCGGAAAAATAACCCAACGTCTACTGCAGCTTCTATCACCCGAGGAGCGGAGTATAGCCACCCGGCTGCTGGGCTATCCCGAAGATAGTATCGGGAGGTTGATGACCCCGGAATTTGTAGCCGTTAAGCCTGAATTTACCGTAGCAGAAGCTTTGACCCATATCCGTGAGTTTGGTCGCGATTCAGAAACCCTAAACCTGATATATGTAATTGACGAAAATTGGAAGCTCGTTGACGATATCCGCATCCGGGAAATTCTTCTGGCAAAGCCCGATCAATTGATCAAAGATTTGATGGATGATCACTTTGTGGCTTTAAGCGCCCTGGACGATCAGGAATCAGCCATTCGGGTGTTTCAGGACCAGGACAGGGTGGCCTTACCGGTTATCGACTCGGAGGGTCTGCTGATTGGCATCGTTACCATTGACGACGTAATGGACGTGGTGGAAGAAGAAACCACCGAGGACTTTCATAAATTCGGATCGGTTCAGGGAGCCATCGTCAATCCACTTAAAGCCGGAGTCGGTTTCCTCTATAAAAAGAGAATCGTCTGGCTTGTCGCACTGGTATTTATGAATGTGTTTTCGGGGGCTATACTTGCTAATTATGAAAGTGTGATCCAGGCCACCGTAGCACTTATCTTCTTTTTGCCTTTGCTGATTGATAGCGGCGGAAACGCCGGTGCACAATCTGCTACGCTAATGATTCGTTCGCTCGCCATTGGCGATGTGGAATTACGAGACTGGTTCAGGTTAATTGGAAAGGAGTTCCTGGTATCACTGTTGCTTGGACTCACTATGGCAGTGGGCGTTAGCCTTGTTGCCAGTATGCGGGCACCCGAAATTATGCTTATTGTGGCTGCAACCATGGTGCTTACGGTAATTGCAGGGAGCATGGTGGGACTGTTGCTTCCTTTCCTCTTTACCAAACTAAAAATTGACCCAGCCACTGCCAGTGCCCCGCTGGTTACTTCCATTGCCGATATTACCGGAGTAGTTATTTATTTTTCCATTGCTTCGTGGTATTTTGGAATGGGGTAAATGGATTGTGGATAGCGGATTGCAGATTTAAAAAAAGATTAAACACATAGACACAATAGATCACGTAGAAAGTCACATAGAAAAATCTATGTATCCTATGTGCCTATGTGGTTCAAAAAAGATTAAACACATAGACACAATAGATCACATAGAAAGTCACATAGAAAAATTTGCCCTATCCCGTCAAAATAGTCGGGACAAGTTGTGCCTATGTGGTTCAAAAAAAGTTGAAAAGGTCTCAAAAAATCATCATAAAAAAAACAAGAAATGACACAGAAAGATATTAATAAACTGAGTTATGATATCATTGGGTTTGCTATTGAAGTTCACAAAGAATTAGGCCCGGGGTTGTTGGAAAGCGTATATGAGAAGTGTCTGGTTCATTTACTGAAGCTAAACGGATATCATGTTCAATCTCAACAAAGGGTCCCCCTATTTTTTAAAGGGCTTGAAATTGATTGCGAATTGCGTTATGATATCTTAGTCAATAACCTGATTATCGTTGAATTAAAAGCTGCTGACACACTTTTGCCAATTCATGAAGCACAACTTCTTACTTATTTAAGGCTTTTGCAGAAACCAAAAGGCATTTTAATCAATTTTAAATGTACGAATATTTTTAAAGAAGGTCAAAGAACCTTCGTCACGGAAATGTATCGTAATCTTCCGGTAGAATAAAAAAAAGTTAAACACATAGACACAATAGAAAAAAGCTATGTGCCCTATCCCGTCGAAGTGGCCGGGACAAGTTGTGCCTAAGTGGTTAAAAAAAGGTTAAACACATAGACACAATAGA
>JAVEQP010000018.1:38785-44694 GCA_034007585.1 Lentimicrobium sp.
CATAGAAAGTCACATAGGCTGATTAATTCTAAAGTGAAATTATTAGATTTGTACAATGGTAGATTTGATTTTGACATCGAAATCTATAGGATTAGGCCAAAAGAAATTCATATTTTATTCAATGAACAACGATCAAAACAAATTTTACACGTCCATTTCGAATTATTATTCCGAAATATTTCCGTACAACCCCATGCAGTTGCAATATGTGAAAAGCAGGGTGGGTGACTTGCGTGCGAAAAGATTACTCGATATTGGTTGCGCAACAGGTGAACTGGCGTTTCAGCTTGCAGCAGAAGAAGCTAATATTATCGGCATCGATTTAAATGAGGATTTGTTGAATCAGGCAATAAGAATTCGTGGTGCTGCATCTAATCCTGAATTTCTATTTGGAAATATGCTGGAGCTTAAAAATGACTTCAAAGTTGAGCAGTTCGATGCTGTATTATGTTTTGGGAATACACTGGTGCACCTGGAAAGCAAAGAAATGGTGGCTCAAATGTTAAACGGAGTGTCGCAGATTCTTAAGCCCGGTGGAAAGTTTCTGCTTCAAATACTGAACTACGACTATATTCTGGACGCGCTGGTTTCTGAACTTCCTTTGATTGAAACCGAAAATATCAAGTTTTTACGCCAGTACCGCTTCGATAAAAACAGTCCGAAAATTCGTTTCTATACGGAACTGTACCTGAAAAAGGAGAATCAAACCGTTGTGAATGAGACCACCTTATTGGCCTTAAAAAGCAACGAATTGGTTGATTTATTATGCAATGCCGGATTTCAGGATATTGAGCTTTTCTCCAATTTCAAGCAGGATACTTCTGGCGGTAAACATATTCCGTTGGTAGTAAGTGCGGGCAAAGCGCCTGCCTGATCGGCAGACAGAGATTCCGATCTACTGTGAAGCTATGCGGATTACTCTATAGGAATCACTGATTGAGAATTCGCCTATATCAGAGAATTTATCCCCTGTTTAGAGAAGAAAATCGGATATTTTACCCCCTGCACCGGTAAGATTATCGGATATTTTACTCCCCCTATGGGGTACATTATCTAAATATGTATTATCTTTACTGAAAACTCAGCAATATGGTTCGAAGAAAATTATTCCCTGCTTTAGTGGAACACCTGCCAAAGAAGGAATTCAGCATTATAACCGGAGCCAGACAAACCGGGAAATCCACCCTTTTAAGGCAATTGGAGGATTATTGTATTCAAGCAGGGTTTCCGGTTGTTTTTCTGAACCTTGAGAATAAATCAATCCTTGCCGAATTAAATCTCAGTCCTCTCAACCTATTGAAATTTTTACCTGAAACTGACCGTAAGGTAATCGTTTTGGTTGATGAGGTTCAATACCTTGATGATCCATCCAATTTTTTAAAATTATTGTACGATGAGTATGCTACGAAAATAAAAATTATCGCCACCGGAAGTAGTGCTTTTTACATGAATGACCGTTTCAGGGACTCTCTGGCCGGAAGAAAAAAGCTGTTTCTTCTTTATACCTGCGCGTTTGATGAATACCTTGAAATGTCCGGGAAGCTGGAATTGCTCGAAGAACTTGGCCGAATACAAACAAAGGCAGACTATAAAAGTACCCGGATTGAACTCCTGTTGATTGAATGGGAAAAATTTATGATTTATGGCGGTTATCCTGCGGTTATTACCGAATCCGATACAGCAGCAAAAATTGACCGCCTTAAAGAACTCAGGGATTCATTTGTTAAAAGAGATATTCTCGAATCGGGTGTACAGAATGAAAATGCATTTTATAAACTTTTTCGTTTGTTGGCTTCCCAAACAGGCAATCTGGTGAATGTAAATGAGCTGGCATCAACCATTCAGATTAAGAATGAAACTGTAGCCAATTATCTCTATATACTTCAAAAATGCTTCCATATCTCACTGGTTAAGCCCCACTATAATAATGTTCGAAAAGAGCTGACCAGGATGCAAAAAGTATATTTATTGGATACCGGGATGAGAAATAGTCTCCTTAACAATTTTCGCCCATTGGCATTAAGAGCAGATAAAGGTGAATTGTGGGAGAATATAGGCTATCGATTGCTGATTGCGAAATATGGGATTGATGAAGTTTATTACTGGCGTACCAGCGCGGGCAATGAAATTGATTTTGTGCTACCGCGCATATCTCAACCCAAAGCAATTGAAGCAAAGTATGACAAAACCCAGGTGAATATTAATAAATACAAACTGTTTTCCACGGCATATCCTGATATATCATTGGGTTTTTCATGGATGTCTCCCGGCGATGAAGATTTTTTTCGGAGGATTAATTAGAAGACTTCTTGTTGAATCATAATCACTACGTTTCAAACCTTTAAAAGTCTGGCATCAGATTAACCAATTGTTTCCTTTGCAGCCAAATTCTTCCATTCCATTCCCTTTCATAGTTGTACTTTTGCAGCTCAAAACGTTGAAGCATGTCAGAAAATAAAAGCATACCGGACACCAACTTCCGCTATTTCGATGTGATTATGGCGCTGTTTGTTGCCGTATTGCTTATTTCGAATTTAGCCTCAACCAAAATAGTGTCATTGTGGATGTTCACTTTTGATGGGGGCACCATACTTTTTCCGCTTAGCTATATTTTTGGCGATGTCCTTACCGAAGTCTATGGTTATCAGCGCTCACGCAAAGTAATCTGGACGGGTTTCGGGGCTGCTTTGCTCATGTCGCTGGTACTTTGGGTGGTGCAGGAAATGCCCCCGGCCACCGACTGGCCCAATCAGTTGGCCTATGAATCACTGCTTGGCTTTGTGCCGCGAATTGTGCTGGCCAGCTTAGTGGCTTATTTCGGAGGTGCCTTTTCCAATGCCTTTATAATGTCGAAACTTAAAATTAA
The DNA here is from genome assembly GCA_034007585.1 of Lentimicrobium sp. Taxonomy (GTDB): domain Bacteria; phylum Bacteroidota; class Bacteroidia; order Bacteroidales; family Lentimicrobiaceae; genus Lentimicrobium. The sequence continues at coordinate 41,652 of JAVEQP010000018.1, forward strand.
AACCAAAGGCAAGTTCTTGTGGGTGAGGACCATCGGTTCTACCCTCGTGGGCGAGGGCATTGATACCGCCATCTTTTGTATGGTCGCTTTCTACGGAGTTTTGCCCAACGAATTGCTGATTTCCATCATCATTTCTAACTATATTTTCAAATCAGGTGTAGAAATATTGTTTACACCTATTACTTACGCCATCATTGGTTTCCTGAAAAAGCGGGAACAGGTAGATGTTTACGATACCGGCATCAGTTACAACCCGTTTAGATACTTTGTGAAGGAATAAATGGATCAGATTTGAGCAAACTTTGTTAAATCACTCAATGTCAATGTTATAACCATATAATAATCCAGCCACACCATTCAACGAAAAGCGGGCTTTTTTAATGCGGTTAGATTCAGGATGGATGATGTAATTATAAGCAGTTCTAAAATCAGCTTTCAGCAGTATGGTATTTTCAAAGGTAGCCCCAGCCAGATCGCAATTGTCAAAAACTGAACTGCTCAAGTCACATTCTGTAAAATCTACCTCCTGCAATTTGCTGTTTTTGAAGCTGGTATTCTTTAGCTTGCGCTGATAAAAGGAGGAGTGACTGAGATTGCAGTTGTCGAACCACAGCGCCAGGCCAAATGGGTTGCAATCGTCAAAATGCAATCCAAGCAGTTTGCATTCCTGAAAACGTACATTGCGCAGCGCGGTGCGACTCAGTGCAGCCAGACTGAGGTTACAGGCATCAAATTCACAGTCCACAAACTTAAAATCGCTCAGATCGGCATTAGAAAAATCGCTGTTGTTAAACTTGCAAGCCTCATACTCTCCTAATGGCAATGGGTTTCCTGAAAAATCAATCTTATCAAAGACCTTATTTAAAAAATAACCTTGTTTCATTGTTTTAACACTTTTATATTTCCTGTTAATACCCCGGTTACGCCCCAATGATTAAAGCTCTCCCCTTCGTCTTTTCCCTGATCTATCACCACTTCAAGCACATGATGACCTGGTTTAAGATTGTTAAGTGAAACAATATCCGGTGGCGTCAGCGTTCCGGGGCACCAGTTCGATCTGCTTAGATCACTGGACGACAATCCGTTACTAAAGTTACCTGAAGCCGGATTAAGCAAACGGTAAGTGGCACAGTCTGTCCGCCAGGGAATGGTATTATAAATGGCTTCCCCGTCTATGAAAATCTGGTTGAGTTTTGGGTTAAACTCATCTCCCCCACCCCACCCGCCATGGCCGGTACTGGTGTATAAAAGATGAAGATCAGTTACATCCTCCGGTAATTCAAATGCTACCCGCAACGTATCATTGTTAAAAAACCTTCCATAGTTCTGCCCCGACATTTCAAGGGTGTTGATGGTTGAAAACAAGGGTAGAATAAACTTTGGGACCATCTCCGACTCTTCCTCAGAACCCGGATAAAAATCCAGTTCGAGACTAACAATATGACCACCTTTATCATAATTTCCAATAAACACTCCTATCCATACATCTTGTGGTTCCCAGGGAATCAAGGCGGTTACTTCCTGTTTATAAACGGCCTCTTCGGCCCACAGATAGTTGTTAATTTGACGGATTTCGTTGAAGTGACCTGCCCCAAAGGAGGTAAAAAACCGCATCAGTTCAACCGGTGGCTGATAATTTGCTTCCTTACGGATGCCCTGATAATTTTTTCCGGAGCAATCAGTAAATACCGGAAGCTTACCCAGACCATTCAGATAAGCATCCAACACGGTAATTCCTTCACTTTCCGGAATCATAAATACCGATCCGGTTCTATCGTAAGCATCGCCATTAGAGCGGCAGCTAAATTTCACAAAAACATTCCCGCTATTACACATTTCCCGGCTTAGCCTGACCTTCTTTAGAATAACCGAGCCCAGTGAAAAGTGGTACGTTTTTGCAGCCATCAATACTTCATCGCTTACTGCTTCAATGTCAGGATCAAAATTCACCGTCTCATCCGTGAAAACGGGCAAACGGGTGAACCTTGAATTGATTTTCACCTCCTCAAATTCAGCATCGTTAAGCTGTCGGGCTTTGTCCGGGGTATATTTCGGAAGTGTAAAATCTTTCAATGTTTCTATAGAAGTAGCAATAACTTCACGGTTTCCATTGATGACAATCTTTAAGGCCAACGCATCTTTCTCCGGCAGGAAATTAGGGAAAGGCGAGCCTTTAGCCTGCGCTACCGTAGTGTACCAGACTTCAATGCTATTGGAAAAATAAACATAGGATGCATACCGGCAGGGATAACCCAGAATATCCATGTTTTTATCCCCCAAAACCGGCTCCGGTAATTCGCTGAAAGGTAGTACATTTTTATAGGATGCATTCCCAAATTGCATAATATTTACTATCTCATTGCGCTTATAATCAATGTATTGTTGAATTTTATCTGTGGCCTTATACAAATAAACAAGCTGGTCGTGATAGAGAATACTCACGCCTGCCTCACTTTTGATTCCATTTTCAATGCGGTCATAATTTATCTGAAAGATAGGCTTGACCTGAGCAAAGATCAGTAATGGGAGCCAAAGCATCAATACACTGGTGAATATTGCTTTTTTAAAAAAATGCATGGGCGTTGTTGTGTTAATTTATGAAATCACGCAAATCTACTAAAACCCTGATTCTTTTTATATAATCCCTGCCTGATTTTTATATTTTCTTACCTTTGTTCAAAACTGAAGCTATGGGAATGATCTCGATTGAAGGTATGGAGTTTTTCTCCTATCACGGCCATTTTAAAGAAGAACAGGTGATTGGTACCCGCTTTATTGTTGACCTTTTTATTCAGGTGGATACGCGCCTGGCCGAAAAAAGCGACAAACTTAACGACACCGTAAATTACCTGGCGGTTTACGAAACCATTAAAAATGAAATGGCACAGAAATCTCAACTGTTGGAACATGTGGCCAACCGCATACTGCTTGCTGTGCATGAGCAATATCCGGAAGTTACTGATGCCGAAGTGAAAATTTCAAAGTTGAACCCGCCGTTGGGAGGCAAAATTGACCGGGTGTGTGTAACCCTTTCAAGCGAAGA
>JAVEQP010000019.1:0-39332 GCA_034007585.1 Lentimicrobium sp.
CCTGGACACTGTCCCACTTTCGGGTTCCTGTTCATTGCTTATAATACGAAGAAGCGTGGTTTTACCGGCGCCGTTGCGGCCAACTAAACCAACCCTTTCCCGCTCATTGATCAGAAAGGTGACGTCGTTAAACAGGTACTCTCCTGTAAAATATACCGATAAATTATTGACTGAGAGCATGCTGCAAAAAGCTTTGTTATAGTGGATTGCAAAGGTATTATTTTCTACCGGATTAGATTGGCCGATGAAACTATCAAAAGCAAAAAAGGCCCCCAACAGGAGGCCTTTGTGCTTAAGTGTTTTTTTAGTTAGTGAACTACCGCTATTTTCTTAACAATACACTCACCGTTGTGAGTTATAAGTTTCAGCAGATATGGACCGGGTTTGTATGATTTTACGTCCAGTTGAATGTTTTTATCACCATTTACCTGCTGCTGATAAACGACTTGCCCCATGTTGTTATAAACTACAAGCTGTTTGATATCTGATGTGAGCTCAATGTTTATTACATCACCCGAAGGGTTGGGGTAAATTTTGTTTGCCGATTTATTGAGATCGGTAGAAATGTTAGTTGCATAATAACAATCTTCCTCCGATGGAGGTGATTCGCAATCTGAATAGACTGCGGTAACGGTATAGCAACGGCTTGGACTGGAGGGAGGGAGGGGATCGAAATATTCGAGAAGCTCCGTTGAGTCTATTAGAATACCATCACGATAAATATTGAAAAATCTCAGATTTCTTTCCGACTTGTTCAGTTTTTCTTCCGAAAGTGAATGCTGCAAAAGCGATAATTGACCGGATTTCGCTGTAAATTCATTTTCGATAAACCCTTGTAGATTCCAATTGCCATCAATATCGGATATATCATTCAATGACTCCCATACCACACCATCAAGTGAGATCATATCTCCAAATCTTCGATCCGCAGGTCCTTTATCTACACCGGCCGGATAAAGATTATCATTGTGTATGAGTGTGTAACCAAACCATAGCTCCTGATCTGGCAAAATAAAAACCGGGGGTTCCAACACCACTTCATTCCACATATTGGGCGTATATGAATCCAGTAGTTGTGAATATGCCAACTCGCTGGCGTTCTGACCTCTCCAGACTTTTAATGTAAATATCCCTTCAGTACCAACAGGGAAAAATCGTATTTTTGTCAGGCTGCTACCGGCATGATCCTTCAATAGATGAACGGGAAACCTACTGGCCGCACTAAAGGTTCCACCTCCATTAAGACCAACGGCATCATGATTCATACCATCATCCCAGTGCAGCCAGTGATTGTCGTACGTGATTGTATGTTGCCATCTTAACCAAACTTTAGGGATGTTATTTGGATTTGCCCATATATTAAAATTGTAAGGAGGTTTACATTCGCGATAAACCTGAATATTATCCACCAGCCAATTGTCTATATTCACTGAGTTGGTGCCATATGCCCTGAACCGGACCTGGAAAATTGAACCTAAGGCCAGACTGTTGATGATAATGCTTTCATTTTTCCAATCGAAGCTGGCGGTATTGCAGTATTCAGCAATCTTTATCCAATAACTGCCTTTTAATACCTCTACAACTAAAAATTCAGTACCTGTATTATATGTAGTATTAAGCTTTATATCAAAATCACAAACAATGCCGCCATCAATGAAATCATTGCCAGAAATAAAATGGCTGGTCAGCGCTTGTGAATAATATGTAACCACAGGGGAATGATAAAACTCGGCGGAAGGAGCATCATTTCCTGAGGCTCCGGAAATTCTCCAGTTTTCGGAATCAACAGTCCATTCATTGGTTTCAAAAGAGCCGGTATAAAAATCTTCGGCAAGCGGCAAATAATACCAATAAGTAAAATCCAACTGAACGGGGCCCTGCTTCATTGATTCTCCCGTTTCTCCCGGAAATCCATAGGCTGAAAGGTCATATACCGCTGATAGGTAATATGTATAGATGCCCGAAGGTAAATTCAAATCAAAATATTCATTCGCCGGAAATACTATAAAAAAGGCTACCGTTGTGTCATTCCGATATAGGTTATAACCCATAATACCATCGGGCAGGCCGCCTCCTGGTGCTCCATTGTCGGGATGATCCCAGGTTAAATGAGCATAATCTGTTCCAGGGGGTATGGAGCCTTGAAAATTCAGTAGCGGATATAAGACCTGAGCCTCAATGCCTTGAGTTGCGAAGATACTTGTTAGGGCGATAACTAACACTAACAATAAACTGCGGGATTTTGCAAGTTGATTTATCATGATTATGCATTTTTTAGCGGGTGTATTGGGTTGTCTTAGTATTTGTGCTTTATGCCTGTTTAATTGTAGATAACAAAGAAACTTCAGGCACCAGTATTTTAGTTCAACGAACAACGGTAATTTTTTTATCAATACGTTCACCGTTGTGAGTAATAAGTTTCAGCAGATAAAGCCCTTGCTTGTATGTTTTTACATCCAATTGAACGTTTTTATCACCAGCTATTTCCTGCTCATAAATCACCTGTCCTATGTTGTTGTAAACTATAAGCTGTTTGATATCTGATGTAAGCTCCAGGTTTACAACATCACCCGAAGGGTTGGGGTAAATTTTGTTGGCCGATTTGATGAGATCAGTAGAAATGTCAATTCCATAGTACCAGACCTCCTCAGAAAAGTCAGATTCACAATCTTCATATACGGCGGTAACTTTATAGCACCGGCTTTCGCTTAAAGCGGGAAGGAGGTCATAATATTCAGGAATGGTTGAAGATCCTATAAGAACGTCGTCACGATAAATATTATAACCCGTTAAGTTTCGTTCAGACTTGTTGATATTTTGTTCTGGAAGAGCCTGTTGCAGCATCGTCAATTCGGAGGAATTATCGAGGTATGTATTATCCATACAAGCTTGTAAATTCCAGTTGCTATTTATCGCATATTTTGTTTTCAATGACGCCCATTCAATACCATCAAAGGAAATCATATCTCCAAATCCTGCTACTGCCGGGCCCGAATCAATACCTGCCACAGCATAGCTACCATACGTAATTGTATAGCCAAACCATAGTTCCTGATTTGGTAAAACAAGCACCGGGAAATCCAATGCAACTTCATTCCACATATTGGGATTATAGGAATCTAAAGGTTGGGTAAGCAGGAGCTCTCCTGCATTTTCCCCTCTCCAGACCTTCAAGGTAATTGTCCCCCCCGGAGAAACGGGGAAAAATCGTATTCGTGTCAGACTGCTCCCTAAATAATTTAATAGTTGATTGACTGCAAACCTGCTAGCCACACTAAAGCTTCCCCCTCCGGTAAGACCCACGGCATCAGAATTTCCACCATTATCCCAGGCCAGCCAATGGTGATTAACAATGAATGGTTCCTCCCACATCAGCTTAACATATTCATTGTGATTTTGCAAAATGGTATAGAAAATCAGTTCAGTTGGCGCTTTGCATTCGCGATAAATCCGAATATTATCCACTTGCCAGTTGTCGATATTCTGAGAATTGACTCCATAAGCCCTGAACCTGACCCGAAATAGTGTACCTTTTGTCAAACTGGTAACGGGGATACTTCTGTTTTCCCATTCAAAGCCGGCAGTATTGCTAAACTTTGCAATCTCCACCCAGTTACTGTCTTTTAATACCTCCACAGCCAGAAATTCAGTTCCGGTAGCATTAAGTAAAGTAAGCTTTAAGTCAAAATCAAAAATGATGTCACCATCAATAAGATCAGTGCCAATAATAAATGTACTGGTAAGAGATTGTTCATAATTGGTAACTGCCGGGGAAGGAAAAAACGCTGCTGAGGGAGCCTCGTTTCCTGAGGTTCCGGCTATTCGCCAGTTCCCCGGATCAGCGGTCCATTCATTGGTTGCGAAGGACCCGGTATTAAATTCTTCGATAAAAGGAAGATAATAACAACAAATAAAATCTAACTGTATCGGGCCTTCCACCATTGATTCAGCCGTTTCGCCGGGATAACCATAGTCGGAAAGATCATATACCGCGGTAAGGTGATAGGTATAAAAACCCGGAGACAAATTCAGATCAAGATATTCATTCCCCGGATATTCTATAAAGGTTATTTCTATATCATTCCTGTATAAGTTATAACCCAGAATTCCGGCTGGCAGGTTATCCCCTGTCTCACTATTGTCGGGATGTTCCCAGGTTAAATGATTGTAATCTGTTCCGTTGGGCATTGTGCCTTGCAGATTCAGTGGCGGATATAAAAACCGGCTCACGAAGCGAAAAGTATCTATTTCGGAAAGTCCGGAACCATAAATTGCTGCGACGCCGGCCACGTATTCCTGCCCAAAAACAAGATGCTGATAGGTATAATGTGTTTCATCGGTATTTTCAATTGCAATATCATCCAGAAAAACAGTGTAGCCCAAAGGCAAAACCGTGGCAGATGAAATCATAACATCATCAATGGCCCATCCACCGGCCCATTCTCCATTATCATCGGAATGAAACGCAAGCAAAACATTCTCGAGCCCATTTAATCCTGAATACATGGAAAGTTCAACTTCAATCTCCTGCCAGGAATAGAAATTTAACGGCAATGTATGGATAATCATCCAGGTTGCGCCCCCATCGGTACTGATTTCAACAAAAGCCTGCTGGCTGTATTCGCCATGAAAATAACTTGAAAAGTTAAGGTAATATTCCGACTGATTTCGCCAGTCCATCGAAGGGGTTATCAGGTAATCAAAGCGGCCATTCCCATTGTCAAGGTCATCATTGGACACGGCATAAGTAGTGTGTGGGGGAATAACAAAGTGATCACTGCTGCCATCGATTGCGGAAAACCATCCCCTTATGCTTTGCGTAAGGGCCTGCCATCCTACGGGTGGAAAGATGCCACTTTCAAAGTCTTCATTGATGAGAATATCGCGGGGAACATCCCATTCAGCCATAAGGGTCACGCCGTCAACGCTCAGGTTATGAGGCAGAACCTGGGCATCGCTGCGTTGAATGGCGAAGATATTGGCCAGGACAATTAAAAGCACTGCCAATAAATTGATGCTTTTTGTTGATGTATTCATACTCAGAGAGGTTTTAAAAATGGATATCCGGGTTTGTATCAGTTCGTTAAGTTCTTGATTCGGATGTCAGCATTATAAAAAGAAAGCAGTGAGAATAGTATGTATAGCCAATACGTGGTGATCAAGAAAAAGCGTTCCTTACTGTTAAGACAATTTACATCTAATTTACCCCTATCTAAAGTTGAAAACTATTCGCTATGTCACCTTAATTTTATACGTTACCGTCCAATCAATGTCCAGGCATGATTTTCTACATGCTTCATTTTCTGCCCCACAAAAAAATAGATGCTAACTATTCATCAGCGCATTATACTATTCCCGCCATTTACGACTTTATATCCAAACCCCTCAGCCTTTATAAAAATGCGAATTCCTGTAAATCGGTTGCGTTTGATAACTGAACACAGGCGTTTGATAAATTGGTGAATTTTCCCCTTCATTTTAATGCATCTTTGTAGTCTATAAAGAGTCGTTATGTTAAAAATGGAACAATATATTATTGAATTATTGGAAAAGGTTAGTTTCGACAATGCCTTGTTCCGGAAAGAGTTGATAAAATCACGGCGTTGGCTTACTGCTGAAGAATGGATGCTTGTGAAGAGATGGGTATTAGCAAATCATGCAGATAAATTGGATGCATATACATCCGGACAACTACATTCATTTGATCGCATTTTAGCTTAGTTCAGGTTAACTGATTTCACATTTAGTTAAACGAGTAAGGGTTGTCTTTTAAAGGACAACCCTTTTTCATTCTCCTTTTCCTCCCCACTTATTGAAACATTTTCCCTACCTTTGTGTTATCAAACCATTGCCGGTTGTAAATTACTAAATCCTGCGTTAAAAAAAGTGAAACCCCAAAATACTTATTTATGAAAAGACTACTTTTCCCTATTGCTTTGTTACTATTTTCAGTAAGCCTTAAAGCGCAGAACACCTCCGATTTGTTTACAGATAAATATACCAGCGGTATCGATGTTTTTACAGATATCATTATGGATGCCCCGGATGGTATTAACTTCAGGGCCTTTAGTCCGGGAGTGAATATTTATGCCATGCGCACCTATCCGGTGAAGGAGAGTAATTTTGCTTTCGCAATCGGATTAGGATTAGGCATACATAACATTTTTAGCAATTCCGTATTAAACGATACTTCAGGAATGTCGTATTTCACCCCCATACCTGAGAAAACGGCAAATAGCAGCAACCTGGATTATAAAAAGAGTAAATTGACCCTTACTTATCTGGACGTGCCTGCCGAGCTAAGGTTTAAATCAGCTTCCGGCTTCAGGATGGCTTTGGGTGTAAAAGTTGGCGTACTCATCAATGCGCATACCAAATACAAAGGTGATGATTTGATCACCGGTAAAAAAACCAAGCTGAAAGAGGGTTATGTTCCAAATATAGCCACCTGGCGATTCGGACCTACCGTTCAGATAGGTTACAAATGGATTAACCTGATTGGTTATTACTCGGTTACCACATTGTTTGATGAGAATGCCGGCCCGGAAATTTACCCCATCTCGATAGGTCTGGCGCTTCGTCCTTTCTGATCAGAGGACGAAAAAACCTCCCATAATAATCATTCCCGCAACAAATCCCGCGTAAACCTGCGCGGGATTGTGCATTTTAAGTGATAGCCTGGCAAAGCCGCCCAACCCGGAAAGAAGAACCATGAGCAGGAAAAGCCCCGGGGTAGTCAGGAATCCCGTAAGGAACATTACCAAAAAGGCTCCTGTCATGCCTCCCAGGGCAAGCATATGCGCACTAATTTTCCAAAAAAGACTGATGCCCGCTGCAAATATAATGAGCGCAGCCCCGCCCAGTATCAGTCGTTGATAGACCGGAGGCAAATCCTGGTTCCGCAATAGGAAAAAGGTGGTAAAATATGCCAGCGCAGTAAAAGCATAGGGCAGTATTCGTTCACTTCGGTTTTCAAGCTGAATGCTGCTTATAAGCTGCCGGCGAGCCATAAACCAAATGATGAGTGAGGGCAATAAGGCGGTATTGATGAACACCATCACCAACAGTGCAATTTTCAGTTTTTGGGGCAGAATAAGTACAAAATAAACATCCTGACTATAGAACAGCAAGAGCGCATAAGTGGGCATAAGTACCGGATGCAGCAGCCAGGAGAGAAAGCGGGCAACATATTTTTCCATAAATAATTTTACCAGGGAAGTTTTTTATAGGGATCAGAATTGGCATCGGGTACCGGTTGTTGCACCGTATCCTCATCGTAGATCTCAAATCCGTTTTTGGTGTAAAAACCCAGTGCCGAGGGATGGTCGAGGTTACAGGTATGCAGCCAGAATTTTGAGATGTTTCGTTCCCAGGCATGGCGCATTACGTATTTTAAAAAGGGTTTCCCAAGTCCTTTGCCGGTAAATTCAGGGGTAAGTCCAAAATACACCAATTCAGTCTGATAATCAGAATGCAGGTCCAGCTCAGCAAAGCCACCGGGCACACCATTAATGTATAATACAAGAAACTCATTCAAAGGATCGTGAAGTATCTCTTCCAGTTCTTCGGCGGGCATCATCAGGCGATTATACCATTGGAAATGCCGGCCGACTTCGGTGTATAAGAAGAGATAAAATGAGCGGGTGGGCTTTACGGCACGCATAATGGTACTTTGCTTTGGAAGCTTGATATCCGTATTATCCGGCGCTTTAATTTGTTGCAACCACCAGGTCTTGGCTTCAATTTCAATCATAAATTGCTCTTGTATTAATCATTGTTTGCCCTTTGAAGCATTAAGGAGACTGTCCAGCTTCATCACCAGGTCTTCACCAGCAAAAATCAGGCTATCCTTGGTGAAAAGAAAATCATTATCCAAAAATTGTGGCTGTATAAGCTGTCCACGGCCTGTTTCTGCTGTAAATTTTTTACGGGCCGGCGTCATTTTATGGCCATACACGGAATCTCTTAAAACATAAACAGGGAGTTTAAAGTTCGATTGCCTGAATTTTTCAGAGATATCCTTTAAACCATATGTTTCTGAAATCAGCATAAAGGTCAGATCCGGGTGTTTCTCAGCAACAGCAGCATATAAAGCAAGATTCTCACAGCTTTCAGAAGGGCAAAAAGGCCGCCACAACCTGACCCAGGTAAAGGAAGATTGTTGCGTAATGAGATCAATATCGTTGTTATCCACTTCAATCAGCAATTGTTCTCCCGGTGGCCAATCCCGGTCCATCAAAGAAACATCAAAGAGAACAATGCGATCAAAATGCTGAGGGCTTAATGTCCGGTATTCATTCTCATTGATAATAAGGCAGCTTTGTCCCATAGCTAAAAGGCAAAGTAAAGCAAGTCCGATTTTTAATTTGCGGGGTATTGATCTAAATATAGTCATCAGGGTAGTATAATCAGGGTGGCACTCTCTTTTTGCAAGGGACTGCTGATGGTGACATAATAGTGTCCCGGTTGCAAACCGGAGGCGTCAAGTTTAAGCAGTTTATCCGAAGCTTGTACCCGGCTGGTTTGGATTATGGCTCCATTGGATGAGGTAACAGTCATTATACCTTCACCGGTGAAATTCCTTCCCACGTCGAATATGCCCTTCCCGGGATTTGGTGTAATGCTGATCTGTAATTTTGAGGTTTTGCCAGGTGTTTTAATCCCTACCCAGGCTTCATCCCAGATGGCAAGGGTATAATCTCCGGGCAGCAATTGGGGCACGGTAATAAACCCCATCTGCCAGGGGCCTGTCCGGATAAAGGAGATGCCCCTCCATCCTTGGCGCGCATTCTCGCGATAAAGCAGTACCAGTGAATCGGCAGAATTATGAATCAGATCGTTGTCAAGGGCATTGCTGCGGTTAAAGGTAAAGATACCGCTGCCGGAGAATTCCGGTGAGCATATACCTTCCACAGTCCAGTAACGGTTGCTGCTCAGCGTAAGGCCGGGAGTTGGTGTGGTTAAACTATCCGGCGCTACCCAATGGTGAGTAACCCTTACCCATGACGTATCACTTTCGGACAGGACATTCAGCTTAAAGTAAGTGTTAGCAAAATTATATTCGCCCGTTTTGGTGATGGTTTTGTAATTATCGGTGGTGGCATCGGCAAAGCGCTCTTCCACATCGCACATCACCAGTACAGGTTCAAAAGGTAAGGTGTAGTTTACTGAACCTGAGAATCCCGAGAACGTAGCTGTACGGATAAGTGTATCGCGCTGGGAATTCATAAAAGTGAGGTGGGTGCGGCAGTCGTTTGCCGGAACAATTGCGCCCCTCAGCTTTTGTTTGAGAAAAACTTCTACATTAAAAAGCCCGTCCGCCTGGGTGATGTTAAATGAATCCACGGAAACATGATTGTAGCCCGGTCCGAACACATGGAAATCAAAAAAAGGTGCGAGGTCGATACCGGTAAAGTTAGTCAGGACGTCCCGCAGTTGATAAGAATTGGCCGGCTGGTAAGCGTATTGATTCAGGTAGGCTTTAATGCCGTTAAAAAACAGACTGTCGCCCAGATATCCACGCAATCCATGCACTACCATGGCGCCTTTGTCATAGATATGTGTTCCATAGGTAAGATTTGACGGCATGGGTGATAGCGGTAAATAGCCGCCTTCACTGATGTGTGCATAGCGCAACACTTCCTGCATCATGGTACGGAAGGGCGCTTTGGCAGTTTCAATATTATAGAGTTTTTCGCGCATCAGGCTTTCACTCCAGCGTGCCCAGCCTTCATTCAGCCACATATCGGCATCGGAAGCACAGGTTACCATGTCGCCAAACCACATATGTGCAAATTCATGGGCATAAAGCCATTCATCGCTCAAGCCCCCGTTGATGCTGCTGTGTGGGTAAAAAATATTTTCGGCATGCTCCATGGCTCCGATAGCAGTCCCGGTAATGCCAATGCGTTGAAAGGGATAGGGTCCGAAACAGCTTTCGTATATCCCGGCAATCTGCTTCATGTGTTGAAATGAGCCTGCAACTTTTGACGTATCCTGTGGCCGCACAAAGTACATAATCGGGACGGTATCTGCCAGGCCTTCAAAGATATCTTCAACCAGCGCATAGGGTCCGACTGCTACCGAGGCCAGATAAGTAGGCAGGCTGCGGTCCGATTTCCAGTGAAAATCTTTGGTGCCATCGCAAAGCGTGGAAACCGATTCAAGCAATCCGCCACAGGCAGCTATTTTTCCGTTTTCTACCCGGATATAATAATCATAAAATGCGCGATCAACAAAATCATCCACACAGGGAAACCAGGCCTTGCCCAGGTTATGTGGGACTGACTGAAAACCAACGCCGAGATTAAAGGCATAGTTTCCTGAGAAATGAAATCCACCCCAGGATTCGCTAAAAGGCGTCCCCTGATAGTAAACCCACACTTGCGAAGTGTCGCCGGAAGTTAAAGGTTGTGGCAGTATGATCTGAAGATAATCCCCCAAATGAGAAAAGGTTAAATGAACCCCGTCGGCTGTTTTCACTGAATCAACAGTAAACTTGCGCAGGTTTAAACCGAGTTGATTTATCAGGGGCATAGCCGTGGTAAAATCAATTTCGGTAATGCCCTTAAGCGTGCGGTTGGTAAAATCAGTAACATCCAGATGGATGCCGTAATGCACCACATCAATGGTGTCGCTCAGCGCACCACGATGCTGGTTTTGTGCAGGCAGTTGTAACCAGGTCAACAATACAAGCGTCATACAAAATAAGTTACGCTGTTTGCTAAAATTAGAGTAATTCATACTAAAGCTCAAAGGTTAATCGTAAATTTGTGTAAAATTAACTTAAAACTGCCAATTAAAACCATATTTTTGACAAAGTTAAGCAGGCAGGTGGGTGTGGTGTCCGTTTATGAAACGCACGGTGAGCGTAAGCGTACAGGCATCTATAGATTTTAAGACTCAACACACAGCTAATCAGCTTAAAAGAAGATTGGCACAGTATTTAGCAACAGGTGAATTTCATAATGAACCTACAAACCGATTGATATGGATAGAATACAACGATTTCTTTTACTTTTTGGATGTTTGTTGCTGATTGCACCTGCTGCATCCGCCCAAAAAGTATGGAGCCTGGAGGAATGTGTTGAACATGCCCTGACCAATAATCTTCAGATAAAAAAACAAATGCTGCTGGTTGAGGCATCCAGGGCCGATGTATTACAATCAAAACTGGATCTGCTGCCTGGAATAACCGGAAATGCTTCGCATGCCTATAATTATGGGCAAACCATTGACCGATATACCAATCAGTTTGCCACCAGCCGGGTTCAGTCAAATAACTTTTACCTTCAGTCCGGTGTTACCCTGTTCAATGGGTTTCAAAAGCTTAACCTGATCAAACAAAATCAGTTGAATTTGTTGGCCACCAGAGAGGAAGCCGATAAATTCATGAATGATATGTCGCTCAACATTGCTACTTTTTATCTGCAAGTGCTCTTTTACAAGGAATTAGTAGATATTCGCACCAACCAGCTTGAAATTACCAATCAACAGGTTGAGCGCATGAATAAACTGGTAAATGCCGGTACCATGGCACAGGGTGACCTGTTTACCATTGAGGCTCAGCTTGCCGGGGAAGAGTCCAGTCTGGTAAGTGCTGAAAACGACCTGGAGCTATCGTTACTCACTTTAAGTCAGTTACTCGATCTGTCTTCCCCCGAGGGTTTCGACATTGAAAAGCCGGTAATAACCCTTGACGATAATCCCGGTCTGACTGCAAGTGCTGAAGAGGTTTATAACATCGCCGAAGGGCGTATGCCTGAGATTAAGGCTGCCGATTATCGTATGCAAAGCAGTGAGCGTCAGCTTGCACGGTCTCGGGGCAGTTATTATCCTTCCCTCTCCCTTAGTGGAAGCTGGGGAACCGGCTATTCGGGCGCAAGCTCCGTGATTGATCAGATTACCATGGGGCAGCCCCGGCTGATTGGCTTCGCCGAAATTCCTGAGAGTGATCCCCTTAATGTTTATGCCTATCAGGAAAGCTACACCACAAAAACCAAACCCTGGGGCGACCAAATCAGCGACAACAACAACCAAACCATAGGGCTGTATCTTACCATTCCTATCTTCAACGGGTGGCAAAGCCGAACCATGGTAAGTAAATCCAAAATTGCGCTCGAATCCTCGCGCATCGATTTTGACCTTCAGAAGCAGGATCTGCGCAAAACCATCCAACAGGCCTGGGCAGATGCAAGAGCCGCATTAAAAAGTTACTATGCCTCCGAAAAAAAGAAATCGGCCACTCAGGAATCCTTCCGCTATGCCGACCAAAAATTCAATGTAGGCATAATGAATTCTGTGGATTACAACAATGCCAAAAAGGATCTCACCAATGCCGAATCGGAAATGCTGCAAAGTAAATACGATTATGTATTTAAAAAAACGGTACTGGATTTTTACATGGGTAAGCCACTTTCACTTAAATAATACGATTTTTTGCAAACACCCGATGACTTCCGGGTGTTTCTTTGTTTTATTACACGGATTTTAGTGCATTTACTGTTCAAATAAGCAGACGGAGCATGAAAATACGTACTTTTATACGGTTAAAAAGCATAACGAATGAAAAGAAGAAGCATTATACGCTGGGGCATTGCGCTGCTGGTGGTTCTGGTTGTAATAGCGGCAGTTGCCCGGAAACAGGGATGGATTGGGAAAGAAGACTCTACAGAAGTAACCGTTGAAACAGCCGCCAGGCTTTCCATTGTGGAAACGGTTTCAGCCAACGGTAAAATTCAGCCGGAAATTGAAGTAAAGTTGTCACCCGATGTGAGCGGTGAGGTGGTTGAATTGTATGTTAAAGAAGGAGATCAGGTGAAGACCGGTGATCTGCTGGCAAAAATTGACCCAAAAATTTATGCTTCGAACTACGACCGTTTGATGGCCGGCTTGAATACCCAGAAAGCCAATTTGGCCAACTCCATGGCAAGAGTATCCCAGGTTAAAGCACAGTTCATAAATGCGGAAGCGAGTTTCAAACGCAATGAAACCCTTTTCAAGCAAAATGCCATTGCAGCCTCTGAGTTCGATGCTTCCAAATCGGCTTACGAGGTGGCTAAAGCCGAAGTAAACGCGGCTGAACAGAGCGTTAAGGCTGCCGAATATTCGGTAAAAAGTGCCGAAGCATCTCTGAAAGAAGCTTCCGAAAACTTATATAAAACCTCTATTTATGCCCCCGTTGATGGTACCATTTCAAAGCTGAATGTAGAAAAAGGAGAAAGGGTTGCGGGTGCTTCACAGTTTTCATCGGGTACGGAAATATTGCGTATTGCCAACCTTGCGGTGATGGAAGTAATTGTAAGCGTTAACGAAAATGATATTGTGCGGGTAGCCATCAGCGATACCGCACTGGTAGAAGTTGATTCTTACCTGAACCGGAAGTTTAAGGGCATCATTACGCAAATCGCAACCTCGGCCAATGTGGCCGGCACCAGCGTGGATCAGGTAACTAATTTTGATGTAAAAATCAGGATGCTGCCCTCTTCCTATGCCGATCTGAGCATTAAAGGGCAGGCGGCAGCCTCTCCATTCCGACCGGGTATGTCGGCGACGGTAGATATACAAACCGAAAGGGCCGAAAATATTCTGGTTGTCCCTATTCAGGCGGTTACCACTCGCTCCGACTCCACCCTTCGTTCAGAAAAATCAGCAGAAAAAAAGGATGAAGCCCAGCAAGCCGCTGTAGTTGAAACTAATGCAACTCCTGAAAGCACGTCTGCCCCCGAATATGTTTTTATAGAAGAAGAGGGTGTTGCCCGTCTGAAGCTCGTTAAGACCGGGATACAGGACAATATCAACATCCAGATTCTCGATGGGATAAAAGAGGGGGATAAAGTGATCAGCGGACCTTATCGTGCAGTTTCTAAAACACTTAAAGATGGCGACAAAGTGGAGGTGGTATCCAAAGAGTCACTGTTCAATAAGAAATAGCCTGGCCTGAACATGTCAACCTTGTTATGTATTGAAACTGCTACCGTTGTATGCAGTGTTGCTCTGGTGCGCGATGGCAGTGTTATCGGCTTGCGCGAAACTCAGATTACCAATAGCCATGCTGCTATGGTAGCTGTTTTTATTGATGAACTGATCCGCGAACACCTCTCCGGGCCTTCGGGCATTAACGGGGTGGTGGTGAGCAGCGGTCCGGGCTCCTATACCGGTTTGCGCATAGGCGTTTCCACGGCTAAGGGTTTGTGTTATGCACTGGATGTCCCCCTACTTTCAATACAAACAACCTTAGGTATGGCCTGGGGGATGAAATCCGCTTTTACTGAGGCTTCTGAGTTGCCTTTAATCTTTGCTCCCATGATTGATGCCCGCCGCATGGAGGTATATACGGCCATGTATAACAATGAGTTGGAAGCAATAGCACCGGTCAGCGCACAAATTATCCAACCAAATATGTTTGAGGATTTGCTGGAGAAGCATCAGATCATCCTTGCCGGTGACGGCGCGGAAAAATGCAAGGCGGTACTTCAGCATCCCAACCTCCGCTATATTAATGGCTTTACCAATTCAGCAGCTCATCTGGCAGAACTTGCTGCTGCTAAGTTTGAACAACAACATTTCGAAGATACTGCCTATTTTGAGCCTTTTTATCTGAAGGACTTTATCGCAGGGAAACCAAGGGTGAAAGGTTTGGACTAAACTTATCAAAGCAATGTTTTAAGTGTCTTTTTCCGGTTAATCTTCCCATTTTCTCCTTCATGAAAAGCTGAAGTACAGTAAATATGTCGGGGAAGTTCAGTCTTTCTAAGCAACCCGGACATTTTTTCATGAAGTTCATCCAGGTATTCCTTACACAGCATTTCAGATTTTTCCACAACCAGCACCGGCACTTCACCCAGTTTGTCATCGGTAACAGATGAAATAAAAAATCGATGGAAAATGAGTGGAGCAATCTTTTGTTCAATCACCTCTGGAAACAGTTTCAGGCCTCCGCTATTGATGACGTTATCAAATCGGCCCAGCCAGCGAAACGTAAGAGACGAGCTGAGGTGAACCACATCATTGGTTACTACCGGATTTTCTTCATTCAGATAGGGTACATCGGCAATCAGGCAGCCTCTTTTGTCGGTGGAAATGGTGATACCGGGCAGCAGGGTAAAATCCTCACTACTCTCCTCACCCGACATCCGGCGAACGGCGATGTGGGTGATGGTTTCGGTCATGCCATAAGTCGCGAAAACATTGTTTTTCAAAACCCTGATGTCCTTTTCAAGGGATGGGGTTATCGGTGCACCTCCAACAATAATGGTTTGTATGGCTTCAAGTTTTGTTTTCAGCGTTTCCGATTCAAGCGCGTTCATTACCTGAACCGGGAGCATGGCAGCAAAATGTATGGTTGCATTTGCAGGAACAAACTCCAGGGGTGAATTATTCGGGGGCACGGTGATCAGGTTCAACCCATGCACCATGGCCCTGACCACCATCATCAGGCCGGCGATGTAGTTCACCCGCAGACAAAGCAAGGCATGCTGGCCGGGTTGTAAACCAAAAAACTGGCCGGTAAGCCTGGCGGAGGCCAGCATGGCTGCCTTGGACAGGCGAATGGTTTTGGGAATACCGGTTGACCCGGAAGTCATCACTTCAACAAAGGGGCGGTTGTCCAGCCAATGTAAGATAAACTGCCCCAGGCTTTGTTTCCATTCTACATTTTCGGACTCCAAAAGCGTCCGGGCATAGTCTAGCAGTTGATCCCGCTTAAAATGCTGTCCTGAAAGTATTAGTTCATCGGGCATGGCTTTCATGATCTTACCCGTTTATAAGGTTAAGGTCCCAGGGGATGTCCGGGTTAAAATGGAGTGCTCCATTTTTAACTTCAAGGGGTGAGGCCGGATTGTTGGTGTACAGACTTCCCGTTCCCAGTCCCTGAGGCATTGGATTTCCAAGGGTAGCCGTCCATTGGGCAATCGCATTCAGGCCGATGTTTGATTCCAGGGCAGAGGTAACCCACCAGTCAATGTTCCGGATCCGTGCCAGTTCAATCCATTCGCGAGAAGCGGCAAAACCGCCCAGCAACCCGGGTTTCAAAATAATGTATTGAGGTTTAATGCTATCCATCAGCCTGGTTTTATCTTCCAAGGAATTTATGCCAATCAATTCCTCATCCAGGGCAATGGGAATGGGCGAATGGCGGCAAAGTTCTGCGAGGTGCTGCACCTGTCCCTGCCTGATGGGCTGTTCAATGGAGTGGATGGTAAAAGTTGCCAATTTCTCAAGTTTTCCCATCGCTTCATCCGCCTTAAAGGCGCCATTGGCATCCAGACGAATGGTAATCTGATCGGCTAAAAAAGCGGTACGGATGTGTCGGAGTATCCTTAGTTCGGTATTAAAGTCGAGAGCGCCTACTTTCATTTTAAGCACCTTAAATCCTTGTGAAAGCTTTTGCTTTAGCTGCGTAAGCATAAAATTCTCATCTCCCATCCAGATTAACCCGTTTATGGGAATCGATTCCCTGCCGCGGGTAAAGGAAGTATCAAAAAGCAGGCGCTTGCCACCAGAAGCCAGATCGAGCAGCGCAGTTTCAAGGGCAAAATCAATGGAAGGCCATTCACCGGGCGTAAATGCAGGCAGATGGCCCATCTTATTGATATCGTTTACCAGTTGATTAAGCCGGACTTCGTAGCCGGGTTTGTCGTCATAACTAAGTCCGGGTATCGTACCGCATTCACCAATGCCAATAATTTCAGGATTCAGAGAATGGTTCAGCATCAGATAATAAGCCATTTTGTGATGTAAAACTCCCCTTGAAGTACCGGCAGGCTGCTTAAACAGAAGCTGATGTTTGTATAGGCGGGCTTTTAACATGGCATTACAACATAAGACTGAACCCGAAAAAGAGCACGGTAAAAAATGTACCAATGGCGAGCATCCTGAGCTGAGGGTCAAGTGCTGCCGGGTCGGTATTTTCAAATATCACTTTCAGGTGTTTCGCAAAATAGAAAACCATCACCAGATAAATGAACTGAGTGGCATGCTCAAACCGGAACAGGGTGTAAACCATCAGTGCCAGTAAGGCACCTATCACCAGGAACGTATGATATTTTTTGGACCACGGGCTGCCCATGGCAACCACCAGGGTGCGCTTACCCGAACGGGTATCCCCTTTCACATCGCGCATATTGTTCACATTGAGCACCGCCGTGCTGAGCAGGCCTACCGATGCAGCAGGCAACCAAAGGGTGGCCGGTATGTAGCCGGTATGCAGATAATAGGTGCCTACCACGCCGGTGAGCCCAAAAAACAGGAAGACAAACAAATCGCCCAGACCTTTATAGCCGTAAGGCCTGCTTCCAGCGGTATAAACAATGGCGGAGATAAGCGCTGCAATGCCCAACACCAAAAACATGAGCCAATCTATGGAAGGGGTGAAGCCTACACCCATTCCAATGAGCACAATACCCGATGAAAGCGCCAGCAGGGAGACGATAATGACTGCAATTTTCATATTTCTCAGGCTGATGGCACCACTTTGCACTGATCGGGCCGGTCCGACCCTATCGTGATTGTCGGCCCCGTTCACAGTATCACCATAATCGTTTGCCAGGTTGCTGAGTATCTGCAAAAACAGGGTAGTCACCAGTGCCAGCCCAAAAACCGGCCATTTAAACGGGCGGTCATGCCAGGCCACAAAGCTGCCCATGAGCGTGCTCGAAAAGGCAAGCGGCAGGGTGCGGGGCCGGGCGGCGTGTATCCAGGCAACTACTGATCTGTTCTTCACTGAATGAAAAGTTTATTTAAAGGATCTATTTATCAGGGGAATTTGGGAAATTGCTGAAAATCAGGCTGACGTTTTTCCAGAAATGCTTTTTTGCCTTCCTGAGCTTCTTCGGTAAGATAATAGAGCAGCGTCGCGTTGCCCGCCAATTCCTGTAAACCGGTTTGTCCGTCAAGTTCGGCATTTAGCGCAAGCTTAACCATACGCAAAGCCAGCGGACTGCGCTGCATCATGGTTTTACACCAATCAACCACCACATCTTCCAGTTGATCAAAGGGAACCACCTTGTTTACCAATCCCATGTCCAGGGCTTCCTGAGCCGAGTATTGCCGGCAAAGGAACCATATCTCGCGGGCTTTTTTCTGGCCAACTATCCGGGCCAGATAGGAAGAGCCAAAACCGCCATCGAAACTGCCGACTTTAGGGCCGGTTTGACCGAAAATGGCATTTTCAGAAGCAATGGTCAGATCGCAAACCACATGCAGTACATGACCACCGCCTATGGCATAACCATTTACCATAGCCACCACCGGCTTGGGCAGCGAACGAATAAGCTTCTGTAAATCCAGTACGTTTAACCGGGGAATACCATCCTTGCCCACATAGCCGCCATGGCCTTTGATGTTCTGATCGCCACCGCTGCAAAAGGCCTTGTCGCCTTCACCGGTAATGACTACCACCCCCACATTTTCGGCTTCGCGGCAATACTGCATGGCCTCAATCATTTCCTTAACGGTATCGGGGGTAAAAGCATTGTGGTAGCGCGGCCGGTTGATGGTGATGCGGGCAATGCCTTCAAAAAAATCAAATTTTATCTCTTCGTATTCCTTTATGGTTGCCCAATTGCGTGTATTTGTCATGATGCAATAAATTTAAAGTAATCTTTCAACACCTGAGCACTGAGTTTGTTTGGGGTAACTATCTCGAGCAATACCGCTTTATCGCCGGAGTTAAAAAGTATTTTTAATGTCTGTCTGAGTTCATCCTCATTGCAAGCTTTAAGATAAGTCAGTCCGAAGCCTCTGGCCAGGGCCTCCCCATTAAGCTGATGTGTTGTTTCAATATAAGGCTCAAGTTCTTCAAACTGATCAGGCCCCGGAATGACCCTAAAAATATTGCCGCCACCATTGTTCATCATAATAATCCGGAGATTGCCGGGTAGGGCTGCATTCCAAAAGGCATTGCTGTCATAAAAAAAGCTGATATCACCGGTAATCACAGTTACCGGATAATTACAAACCATGGCCGCGCCTGCTGCGGTAGAAACACAGCCATCAATTCCACTGGTTCCCCGGTTACTTTGTACGGGGTAGCCATTCAATTCATTAAATAATTGTCCGTAACGCACCGGGGTGCTGTTGCCCAGAAACAATATTCCCTTTTCAGGTAAATGATTAAATATCAGATCATAAGCTTTAAGGTCGGCGAAAGGCAGCGTTCCAAGGAAGGTTGAATGTTTCTGTTGTCGTTCATTAACCCTTTGTTTCCAGTTTTGGGCAAAGGTGCTGTCGGTAAGCAGGCTAAGGCCCGCAAGCTGGTCCAGAAAACCGGACGGTTGTACCGGCAGGGTAAGTGTTAGTGAGCGATAGGTATCCATATGGAAGCCCTCCACATCGGGGTTCACATGCCAATGGTGGGCCGGATTAATCTTCCGAAGCAGGGTTTTAATTCTCTTTGAAACAATGGCGCCGCCCAGGGTTACCAATATTTCAGGAAAAAGGGCTGTCTCTGTTTCTGGATTCAGGCCTTCAATAACAGTATCAATGCAGCCCACAAAATCTTCATCCTTCAGATTTGAAGTGGACTCAACCATCACAACCACCGAACCATCTGCAGCCAACCGCCGCAATTGTTTACTCAGGGTGTTGTTAACGGGAAGTTGCCCCACCAGTATGAGTTTTGAGGAGCTGGCATTCCAACTGGCAGCAAGTGCCGCCATGGTTTCCGGAGAAACCTGATTCACTATTTGTGCAAGCGAAGGCAGGGATATCTCTTTAAAGGATGGATCGGACGTGATATGGTAAAGGGGCTCTCTAACCGGAACGTTGAGATGCACTGGCCCGCAAACCGGGAATTGGGTTCGGTCAATGGCTTCAGCCGTAATCCTGGCAAAGAAAGTAGCCTCACCCGAATCATTTGAAAATTCGGACAACTGAAAACTTTTTCGGATGATGTTGACAAACATGTTTTGCTGCCGTATGGTTTGTCCGTCGCCCTGATCAATCCATTCCACAGGCCGGTCGGCAGTGATTACCAGTAAGGGCAATTGCTGATAGTAAGCTTCTGCAATGGCCGGGGCATAATTGAGTCCGGCACTGCCTGAGGTGCACAACAGCGCTACCGTTTCACCAGTTTCCAGGGCCATACCCAAAGCGTAAAACGCAGCACTGCGCTCATCCACAATGGAATATAACTTTAGACCCTGAATGCGGTTGAATCTTATAATAGCCGGTGCATTGCGGGAACCCGGGGATACCACCACATGGTGTATGCCCTTTTTGACCATTATTTCTCCCAGCAAAGCCAGGTGTGCGTTATTCATTTCTTAAACTTATAGTTTTCAGTGGCTAATTTCAACATTTTTTAATCACATCCAACAATGTTTTGCTTTTAAGTATGGTTTCTTCCCATTCGGCCTCAGGATCGGAATCAACTGTGATGCCGCCACCAACGTAGATATATGCATGATGGTCAGCAATCTGAAGGCAGCGAAGGTTTACATAAAGCTCACCATTGCCTCCGTTGCCATTCACCGGGCCAACAAAACCGGTATAGAATTCCCTGTCGTGGGTTTCCAGGGCGGTAATTACCTCAAGTGCCCGTTCTTTGGGCCAGCCGCACACCGCCGGTGTAGGATGAAGATTCTCAATCAATTGCCCGGAATAACCTACTGGTAAATGCGCGCTGAAATCGGTGCGCAAGTGCTCCACCGGCCCCGCGTTAGAAGTATAGGCTTCCGATTGCTGAACCCGGGTAGCGCCGGATTCTGTAAAAAGCTCAGCAATATACTGACTCACCCAGTGTTGTTCTTCCTGTTCTTTAATTGCCCAGTTGCCTGTAATGCCCGCTTTACGGGTGCCTGCCAGCGCCATGGTGGTTATCTCCTCCCCTTCTATCTTTGCCAGCAGCTCGGGGGAAGCACCCGCCCAAATTCCCTTTCCTGGCAGATGGATCAGGTAAACAAAGGCCCGGGGATAATTGCTGCAAAGCTGCTCAAACAGCAGGGAAACATCAAATCCGTCGGGAAGCAATTCTGCAACAATGCGTGACAATACCACTTTGGCCAATTCACCTTGTTTGATGCGTTGGATGGCACTTTCTACCCCTTGCATATATTCCTTTTTACCGATGAATTCTATTTCCCGCGAAGTCAAAGGATGCTTTCTGCTTTCAAACTTGAGTGGTAAAGGATCAAAATGAAATCCACGCCGGCACCACTGTCGTGGTATAAAAAGGGCAGGATCTGTTGACAGGAAGGGAGCCACAATAAACCCGGAACCCAACTTATTCAAGTTACGAATATCAGTAATTTGTTCAGGAAGCTTAGAAGAACCAATGGTTTCGGGTGCGCTAATTCCGGGTAATCGCCATGACACAAAAGGGAGGGATCCTCTGATGAGTTCCGTTTGTAAACTTCTTAGATGAGTGAAGATAGTTTCAGTCATGAGGGTTTCTCTTCAGTCACCAGGACCATAATGGTTAAACGCGAGAGACAAACCAACTCATTGTCATCATTGTGGATTTTAATTTCCCACACATGCAGTCTGCGGGAGCGTACAACGAGCGTTGCCCTGCCGTGAACATTGCCCGAGGTAGCTTTGCGCACATGGTTGGCATTTATTTCAATACCTACAATGGCTTTGGGATTATTGAGCAGGGCCACCGAGCCCATACTTCCCAATGATTCGGCCAGAGCTACCGATGCACCTCCATGCAGGAGCCCGGCCGGCTGAATGGTACGGTGGTCCACAGGCATAGTGGCACAGATGTAATCCGCACCAAAATCAGTGTAAACAATGCCAAGTTGCTCCATAAGCGTACCTTTGGACAAAGCATTTATCGCCTCAAGCGTCATTTCAATAGCCATAACAGTATATTTCAGTTAAATTTATAACAAACCAGTGTGCGGTTGGTTGCGCGAAGATGAGGGATTCAGAGAGAATGGATTACAGATTTCTAATTTATTCGGCGGATGAACCGACTCATGCTGCGGTGCAGGCAGCCAAGGTGAAGGCATCACAATCTATAGGGCAAAGAACGACTTTTGTATGTTAATCCTCCCAGTACTTGTGTCAAAAAAGGGAATGGGGTACTTTATCTGGCTGACATACGGAAGCCATGCGACTGCAAAGTATAATTAACAAGGGCTTGCAACCCCTTGTTAAAATGGTATGAATTTTTCAACAGGCCCTACTTAGGCGCTTAATTGATATTATCAATCTTTAAAAAAAGATTCAGGCTGATGGATATTGGGAAATCACTTTCAATTTGTGCACCCCGACAACTGAGCATTATTTTTACTCGTGTTATTATCCATAAGATAGTAAAATCCTTTTTTACTATTTCACCATCAATCTCTCCGTAACCACTCCTTTTGAAGTTGCGAGTCTTAGGTAATATATTCCTGTTTTAAGTGAAGATATATCCAATTTCGCTTCTTGTTTATTCAGATTGGAACTATTTAAAACAATTTTACCTGTATTGTCCACAACATCAATCTTATTTATAATGGTGTTGTTCCCAACAATGGTAATTAATTCCGAAGCAGGGTTTGGGTACACGCGTATGTTAACGGCATCCAAAGGGTGGGTTGTAGTTGCGGTATTGTATGTGGTATCATACTTATATAAATAATCACATATGTAAACCAGATTGCCTGCATCATTTTCGGTGTACCAATGCTGAATGGTAACCATATTGTTTCTGGCAACCAAATCACTGGTTTCCTCTTCAGGATTTATGGGTATATAAATCTGATCAGCAGTGTACTCCATATTATACTCATATTCTTTTCTATCTGTAACCACATTGCCATTTTTATGGTCCCATTTTATACAATTCCTATACTCATCATAATAGAACAACTCTGTAGCAAAGACGTCCCAAGAGGAGCCATCCCAAAACGACTGTGAAGTGCTTTTCAGTAAACCGTCTGTATTATACTGGTAATCAATCTTCCAGGAATCCTCCGGGACACCCGAAACAACATCCTGCCCAAGCTCCAGTATAACACGGCCATCATCATTGTAGGTTAATGTTCCCGTCTGCATTAAGGTTGTTCCGCCCATATATAGCTCCCAGTTTGACAGTTTATTATTTTCATCATAATAATAGTTATAAATCCCGCCCAAAATAAAGGGACCCGATCCATAATTATTATAGTTTGAACGTGATATACGATTTCTATTTTCATCGTAAGTGTAATCAATGTAAGAGACGTAGGTCCAAACATTATTAATAAACTGGAACAAATCGAGCTTTACAATATTGTTAAATTCGTCATATATTAAAGAGTCTATCAATTTCATTCCATCATCAAAAAGAGTATGCGTGGTTTCTAATAACATTTCTCTATTGTACGTAAATTTTTCGTACTCAAGATCATCCGAGGAACGAATTTCTGATAAAGAGAAGTGCTTATCCAGGTTTAGATCCTGAGAAAATGCAGCAGCAGAAAATACGAACAAAATACAAACAAGTAAAATTTTTTTCATAATATTGAAGTTTAAAATGTGCGCTCTAATAATTAATTGATTGGCAAAGAGGCAAAGATATGATATTTATATTGACGATATAGTCATCATTCCCTGTTTAATAATGCTATTGAAAATGAAGAAACCAGACATCATGCCCTTTCTACGCCACCTTTTCTTTCAATTTATTTTATTCACCGGCTTTTTATCGGCTTTTGGACAGTCCCTTACCTTAATCACATGGAACTTGCAAAAACTGGGAGCAACAAAAGACGATACAGAAATTCGATTTATAGCCCAGATTATCCGTCATGCAGATGTGGTGGCAATTCAGGAGGTGGTGGTGAATCCTGCCGGAGCCCAAGCAGTGGCAAGGCTTGTGCTGGAACTAAACACTATGGGTGCCGACTGGGATTATGTAGTAAGTAATCCGACTTCCTCCACAATACAGAGAACAGAACGGTATGCTTTTTTATGGAAAAAGAGCAAAGTGAAACTTGTAGGCAAAGCCTGGCTGGAGAATAAATATGAAGCCCGGATTGACCGGGAGCCATTTCTGGCTACCTTTGACGTGAAAGGGAAGCAGTTTACGATAGTGAATTATCATGCCATTACCAGAAAGAGCCAATCGGAATCGGAAATACGCTATTTGACTTACCTTCCCATTGTATATTCAAAGCTCAACCTTATTTTTGCAGGCGACTTCAACCTTCCCCAGTCCCATCTGGAGTTTAAAACATTAAAATCTATTGGTTATCGTCCTGCCTTGGTGGATCAAAAAACCACCTTAAAACAAAAATGTGTAGGAGATGAATGCCTTTGCTCGGAATATGATAATATTTTTTACTTTAAATCCCGTTTAAACGTCATTGAAACAGGTATTATTCCCTTTTACCTGCAATTTGAAACCTTGCAGCAGGCGCGGGAGATTTCAGATCATGTGCCGGTGTATCTTACGACGGTTATTTTATAATCCCTTTTGAAGGCCATATTCAGTAAGACCATTTTTAAAAAAACATCTCAATCTCCCACAAAAGAGAGCGGGACAAGAGTGATAATTTGCAAAATAGGCGGATGAGGGCGTTTATGCGCGTTCATGCTGGATACGAAAGAATGAGTTATAAAATCTCAAACGCATCTCACGAAATGTGAACATATTGCATTTCTTTTATACTTTTGCGGCATGTTAGCAGCATTCAAAAAGTACATTGCCGATTTCAGCCTTTTTGGCCCGGAAGATAAGGTTATGCTTGCCGTAAGCGGAGGCATTGATTCCATGGTTATGCTTGAGCTGTTTCAGCGCAGCGGACTGAATTTTGCCATTGCCCACTGTAACTTCGGGCTCAGGGGAGCTGAATCCAATGAAGATGAGAAATTTGTGACCTCCGTAGCCAAAGCTCATGATATTCCGCTGTTTGTGAAACACTTTAAAACGCGTGAATATGCCGGCTTCAATAAGATATCGGTTCAAATGGCGGCCCGTTACCTTCGCTATGAATGGTTTGATGAGCTCCTGCAGGCGGAGCAGTACAAGGTAATCGCCACTGCGCATCATCTGGACGACCAGATAGAGACATTTTTCATCAACGCTTTGCGCGGAACCGGCATCAGCGGGCTCCATGGCATTTTACCCAACCGCTCTAACATCGTACATCCCATGATGTTTGCCTTCAGAAGGCAGATTGAAGAGTTCGCAGTAGATGAGGCCATTGCTTTCCGCGAAGACAGTTCAAACCGTTCTTCCAAATACATGCGCAATAAAATCAGGCACGACCTGTTGCCATTACTGGGAGAGCTCAACCCCGACTTCCGCAAAACCCTCACATCAACCATTAGTAGAATCCGTGAAGCAGAAACCATGCTTAGCCGCCACATGGATGAAGTAAAGGCAAAAGTTACGGTAAGTGTGGATGGTTTGCCTGCCGTAAATATAGAGGCAATAAAAGCCTTTGAACCCACTGATTTATACCTTTACGAGCTACTTAAACCCTATAATTTCAGCCGTTTCACCACAGATGACCTTTGCCGCGCTCTGGACGAACTGTCGGGCAAGCAGTTTTTTTCGCCCACCCACCGGGTGGTTAAAGACCGCGATCTGCTGCTGATAACTGAAACCGGCCCCGGCAACGAAGCCTATGCCGATGAGACCCGGATTGAGCCCGGGCAGGAAGACATTACCACTCCAGTAAATCTTAAAATAACCCATTTGTCCAATACTGATGTTTCTGAAATCAGTAAAACAGGCCAGATAGCCATGTTTGATGCAGATTTGATCGACTGGCCGCTGCGATTGCGAAAATGGAAAGAGGGGGATACCTTTATGCCTTATGGCATGACAAGCAGCAAAAAACTGAGTGATTATTTTATTGACAACAAATTTTCGATTGTTGAAAAAGAGAATGCCTGGCTGCTAATTTCCGGAAACAAAATCGCCTGGCTGGTGGGGCACCGCATCGGTCATTCCTTCAGGATAACCGGCGAAACAAAAAATATTTTGAAAATTGAACTCCTGGAAAATTAATCTCAGGAAAATAACGAACCGAATCATGAAAATCAAACAAAAGCTTAATCCTGCACTTCGCCTTTTCATTTTACTAGCCCTGTTTCTGCCGTTTACGTTACAGGCACAGATTTTGAAGCCTGTAAAATGGAGCTTCAGTAGTAAGGCCCTGTCGGGCAATGAAGTACAGCTTACCCTTAAAGCATCCATTGATCACACCTGGCATCTGTATTCACAGGATGTACCTCCCCCACCCGATGGGCCGGTACCTACGTCGTTTACTTTTGTGAAATCACCCAACTATACTTTGGTTGGAAAAGTAACGGAGCCCAAACCCATTGAAGAATACGACAATCAGTTTCAGGTTACCCTCAAATACTTTGAGAATCAGGCTGTTTTTACCCAGAAGATCAAGGTGCTGAGCGAAAAGGATTTTACCCTTAACGGTGAACTTGAATTTATGGTTTGCGACGACAAGCAATGCCTGGCGCCCGAAATCGTTGATTTTGAATTTAAGATTAAAGGCGTAAAAGACAGCAGTCCTAAAATCGAAGAAGTGACTGAACCGGTCATGTCTGATACCACCTCATCTGCCATTGTCCTTCCTTCCTCGGACAGTGAGGATACTTTGGGTGAATCGGATGCATCCTCAGGGGCAGCGGTTGATCCAAACGCGGAAATTACAGCCGACACCGGCCTGGCCAGCAACACCTCACTCTGGTCACTCTTCTTCTTTTCGTTTCTGGCCGGATTTGCAGCCATTCTTACGCCCTGTGTATTCCCCATGATTCCCATGACGGTAACCTTTTTCCTGAAAGAAAAAGACAAGGTAAAAGCCAAGTTTCAGGCCCTCAGCTATGGGGTTTCCATCATACTGATCTACACCATTATCGGAACCGTGGTAGCCGTTACTCTGGGAGCCAACTTTGCGAATTTCCTCAGCACCCACTGGATCCCCAACGTGCTGTTCTTTCTGATTTTCCTCTTTTTCGCTGCTTCTTTCCTAGGCATGTTTGAGATTACCTTACCCAGTTGGATGATCAACAAGAGTGATGCACAGGCTGACCGTGGCGGTGTTGTTGGTTCGTTTTTTATGGCCTTTACCCTGGTGTTGGTCTCTTTTTCATGTACGGGCCCTATTGTAGGCGCCATTCTGGTGGCTTCCGCGGGCGGGCAGGTGTTGATGCCGATTATCGGGATGCTAGGCTTTTCACTGGCTTTTGCGCTGCCGTTTACCCTCTTCGCATTTTTCCCCCGCTGGCTCAACAACATGCCCAAATCGGGCGGTTGGCTCAACTCGGTGAAAGTAGTATTGGGCTTCCTGGAACTGGCACTGGGTCTCAAGTTCCTGAGCATTGCAGATCAAACGTACCACTGGGGCATACTCGATCGCGAAGTTTATATCGCCTTCTGGATTGTGATCTTTACGCTCATGGGCTTCTACCTGCTGGGAAAACTTAAATTCGCCCACGACAGCGACCTTAAATACATTGGCGTTCCCCGCCTGGGCATGGCCATCATCACCTTTGCGTTTGTAGCCTATATGATTCCCGGAATGTTCGGGGCACCGCTGCAGGCCTTGTCCGGATACATGCCACCTCAGGCTACCCATGACTTTGATTTAAACAAGATTGTGCGTGACAATGTGCAGTTGTATGCAGGCAGCGGAACTACCTCTGCGCAACCTGAAAGCAGCCTCTGCGACAAGCCTAAATACAGCGAAATCCTTCACCTGCCCCATGGCCTGGATGGCTATTTTGATTATGAACAGGGGCTGGCTTGTGCCGCTCAGCTCAACAAACCGGTATTCATTGACTTTACCGGACACGGCTGTGTAAATTGCCGTGAAATGGAAGCCCGGGTGTGGGCTGACCCACGAGTGCTTAAAAAGTTACGCGAAGAGTTTGTAATTGTTGCACTGTATGTTGATGACAAAACCACCCTGCCCGAATCCGAATGGGTAACCTCAACCTACGATGGTAAGGTGAAGAAAACCATTGGAAGAAAGTATGCCGACTTCCAGATAAGCAAATATAACGTTAACGCCCAGCCCTATTATTGCTTGCTTGACACCCAGGGCAAGCTGTTGGTTCAACCCAAAGCGTATGATCTGGATGTTGAAAACTTCCTCGCTTTCCTGGATAGTGCCATAACGGTGTTTAAACAAAGAAGCATGGCCACTGCCGGTTAAAACGATAAACCTCCCTTCAACGATTTAACACTAAGGGAAAGATCAAAAAAGACCTGACAAGTTTCAAATTTGTCAGGTCTTTTGTTTTTAGCGGAAAGGAAAGCCCGGATGACCGGGGTATTCAGTATCTAATAAGATTTAATCTTATTGAGTTTTTCTTCATATTTGCGCACCTCCATTGTTTGATCAGCAATTTCACTCATTACCTTACTTTGCTCTTGCAGATTAATGGCGATGGCGGTATTGTTATCTGCAATGTTATTGGTGGCTTTGTTGATTTTACTTTCGGATGATCCTATGCTTTTCTGACTACTTTTTTTCTTTTTTTCAAGGCTTTTGATTTCTGATTCCTTGTCTTTCCGCTCCTTTCCATCCAGTGAAGCGAGTTCCGTTCCCCGCGTATCAAGCAGCCGGTCAGTTTCACCTATCTCCTTTTGGGTAGTCACAATGCGGTAATTTTCCTGGTCAATGGCTGCCTGATCCGATTTGATTTGCTTTTCCAGCTTATCCTTATTTTTGCGTAAAGATTCGAGATTTTTTTGCAAATCCTTCAGTTTTTTGTTTTCCTGAGCAAGCTGTCCATCGGCTACTGCAATGTATTTATCTTTGGCAAAGGAGGTTAACATATTGCTTAAAGCGGTAAACTGAGGTGAATCTCTGGTAACAAAATCGTCCCGGTGCAATTCTACGGCAACAAAGAGCCTTATGGTACTATCAGTTTCTACATAATTGCTGAATACATTTACAGGTTCCTTTGAAATGTCGCTCCATTGAGCTCCGAAAATAGTCATTTCATTATCTTTACTCAGCACTTTGGACTTCGTACCTTTTTCAAGTATCTTTTTCCAGTCTTTTTCTATGTCAGCTTTTGATACTTCGGGAATGGTTACCCATAGGCCCGGACATCTGGTATCGCCAAACAAAAGTGAATCATACGCGGTAACAATGGGCTGCTGCCCCTTCACTACCAAAATGCTTAACACAAGAAGCATTGTAAATAATAAAGTTTTCTTCATGATAAATAAGTTAGTTTATATGGATAACAACAAAAAGAGGTAAAATCCTTTCCTTCTCCAAAAAATAGTCCACTTTATGTTGAAATACCAGGTTTTGGGGAGGCAGATAACAAATTTCAGGCCAATTCGACAGACCAGATTATTTATGCTCGTAAATCATTAATTACTGTCAGCCGGTCAGACCAACGGAATAATGGTCAAAAAACCACGATTTATCGGTCAGGAAAATCTTATTGTGATTTCGCCGACCTGAATAGCCAACCTCTAACCTTTTTAAAGTTCTTTAATCAAATCAATAAAAAATAAGGAAATACCAATATTTATCAATAGCTTTGCTAGAAGCTAAACACACATATTATGGCAAAAATTGTAGTTCTTGGTGCCGGTATTGCCGGACACACGGCCTCGGCTTTTCTGCGCCGGTCGTTGGGTAAACAACACGAGGTAATCGTAATCACCCCAAATTCCTATTATCAATGGATACCGTCAAACATCTGGGTGGGCGTTGGCCGGATGAAGGTGGATCAGGTGCGTTTTAAACTGACGCCGCTATACAAGCGCTGGGGTATTGATTATCGTCAGGCCAAAGCCCTGAACATTTATCCGGAAGGTGATGCAAACCAACTTCGACCTTTTGTAGAGTATGAATACACCGTGGGAGAGCATAAGGGCAAAACGGAACGTGTGGATTACGATTTCCTGGTAAATGCTACCGGTCCAAAATTGAATTTTGAAGCTACCGAAGGATTGGGCCCCGGCAAAAACTCAGTTTCTGTTTGCACCTATGATCATGCTTCCGAAGCTTATGAAAAGCTGCAGGTCGCCATTGAGCGCATGAAGAAAGGCGAAAAACAACGCTTTGTAATCGGCACCGGCCATCCCATGGCTACCTGTCAGGGCGCGGCTTTTGAATATATCCTGAATGTAGCTTATGAAATACACAAACTCAAATTAGACCATCTGGCTGAATTAACCTGGCTGACCAATGAGTATGAGCTTGGCGACTTCGGGATGGGAGGCGCATACATTAAAAGGGGCGGTTACATCACCTCAACCCGGGTGTTTGCCGAATCCTTTCTTGGCGAACACAATATTAAATGGATTAAGCGGGCGGGAGTTACTAAAGTAGAGAAGGATCTGATTCATTATGAAGACCTCAACGGTGAATATCACACCATAGGCTTCGATTTTGCCATGCTGATTCCCGGTTTTGCGGGAGTAGGGTTCAAGGCTTTCGACAAAGCAGGAAAGGACATCACGCTTACCCTGTTTGCGCCCAACGGTTTTATGAAGGTGGATGCCAATTATACTCCCAAACCTTTTGAGGAATGGGTAGCTTCAGACTGGCCTGAAACTTATCAGAATCCCACCTATACCAATATTTACGCGCCGGGCATTTCCTTTGCCCCACCCCACCCCATCTCCAAGCCAATGAAAAGCACAAATGGTACTGCCATTTTCCCGTCACCACCACGTACCGGTATGCCATCGGGTGTTATGGGCAAAATTGTCGCCTTAAACATCATCCGTGAAGTAAAAACAGGTAAGCAGCCTTTCAAACACCGGGCAAGCATGTCGAAAATGGGTGCCGCCTGTATTATTTCGGCCGGGTTCGATATGCGACGCGGAGCTGCCGCTACCATGACGGTTCATCCCATAGTCCCCGACTGGGATACCTATCCGGAATATGGCCGCAGCATCAAATACACCATGGGTGAAGCCGGACTGGCCGGGCACTGGATGAAATGGTTTATGCATTACATGTTTCTGCACAAAGCCAAAGGTTATCCCTTCTGGTGGCTGCTTCCCGAATAAACGTTTAATTATAAAATCGAAAAATCATGAAAAATAAAACCATTCAGGCTTATTCTGATGAATCCTATCCTCCGTTTCCCACCAAGAGTACTTTATTCTGGCGCCGGTTTATGCCCTGGCAGCTGGTGAGGTTCTTTGTGTTGAATTTCAGGATTATTAAAATTGTAGTCGGAGGACACTCCTGAACATAACCGGACAATTTTAGTCCTCGGTGAGTTTATCCAGGTCGCGACGTTCCTTTTTGGTGGGTCTGCCGCTGCCACGTTCGCGCATGCCGGCTTTCATTTCGTGCATAAATTTAATGCGCTCGTATTCTTCTTCCGGCGTGAGGTCGAGCATGCTCTGAGGCACCAGTTTGGCCGAAACCCGGTTATGTATCAGTTCAATTACCTGAATGGTTTTGGTAAGCGGCCCAAGCGTTACGGTAATCACATCGCCTGCTTTAATCGTACGGGAGGGTTTCACTGATTGTCCCTGAATTTTAACTTTACCCGCCCTGCAAGCCTCTCCAGCCATGGTGCGCGTTTTATAGATACGCACCGCCCACAACCACTTGTCTATCCGTAAGGCTTCGTCCATAATCGCATTTACTTCTGGCGGAAAAAGATTTCTATCGGAACCCCCGTAAGCTTAAACTGCTCACGCAGACGGTTTTCAACAAAGCGTTTATACGGATCAGTAACGTACTGTGGCAGATTACAGAAAAATATAAAAGCCGGGTAAGCCAGTTTAAGGGTGGTAATGTATTTTACCTTTATAAACTTGCCTTTAACTGCAGGGGGAGGATTTTCCGTAACAATGGGCAACATAATATCCATCAACTGCCGGGTGGTAATATTTTGAGATCGTGCCTGGTAAACATCCCGGGCTGTTTCAAGGGTTTTATGGATACGTTGTTTATTGACGACCGAAGTAAAAACAATGGGTACATCGGTAAACGGTTGAATGCGCTTGCGGATCAGTTCCTCAAAATCCTTGTGTGTATTGGTATTTTTCTCTACCAAATCCCATTTATTCACCACAATTACAATACCCTTGTGGTTTTTCTGAGCCAGTCCGAAAATATTGATGTCCTGGCTTTCAATGCCCTGAGTTGCATCCAGCATAAGCACGCAAATGTCACTGTTTTCAATGGCCCGCACCGAGCGCATCACCGAATAAAATTCGATGTCTTCGCTTACCTTCCCTTTTTTCCGAAGTCCTGCGGTATCAACCAGCAAAAAATCAAAGCCAAAACTATTGTACCGGGTATAGATTGAATCGCGGGTGGTGCCCGGAATGGGGGTAACTATATTGCGCTCGTTACCCAGCAAGGCATTGATCATAGATGATTTACCCACATTCGGGCGGCCTACGAAAGCGATTTTTGGCAGGTCACTATGATCGGTTTGTTCCTCTCCGGAAAACTCTTTCACCACATCGTCAAGCAATTCGCCGGTGCCACTGCCGTTTATGGCCGAAATTTCATAGATCTGTTCGAAACCCAGTGCATAAAATTCCACTGATTGGGCAGATAGTTTGTTATTGTCCACCTTATTCACCACCAGAAAGACCTTTTTGGGTGAGCGCCTCACCATATCGGCCACATCTTCATCCAGGGGAGAGATCCCGTCTTTAACGTCAACGAGGAACAGCACCACATCGGCCTCTTCCAAAGCAAATTCAACCTGTTTATGAATGGCATCTTCAAACACATCATCGCTACCCATCACCACACCGCCGGTATCAATAACGGAAAAATCAATCCCATTCCAGTCAGAGGTGCCATAGTGTCGGTCACGCGTTACGCCACTAACCGAGTCCACAATCGCTGCACGTTCACCGGTAAGGCGGTTAAAAAGGGTAGATTTGCCCACATTGGGCCGGCCTACAATGGCTACTATGTTCGACATAGGGGGATAAAATTTAGTTGGAAACCTGACGCATTAAAACAGCAAAAGCCTTGATACCAAGGCCTTTACTTTACAATTAAGTGGTAGCGGGGGCAGGATTCGAACCTACGACCTTTGGGTTATGAGCCCAACGAGCTACCTCTGCTCCACCCCGCACTATAGTTATTCCGTTTTTAAAACGGGACTGCAAAGATATATTTTGTTTCTTTGCTGTGCAAATTTATTGTCATTTATTTTATGGAACACAGATCCGGTTTTGTTAATATTATTGGTCATCCCAACGTTGGGAAATCAACTTTAATGAATGCGCTGGTGGGCGAAAAACTTTCCATCATCACTTCAAAGGCCCAAACCACGCGGCATCGCATTATGGGTATAGTAAATGGTGATGATTTTCAGATCGTATATTCTGACACGCCCGGCATTGTTAAGCCCCACTACAAACTGCATGAATCCATGATGAAGTTTGTGGATGCAGCCATTGAAGATGCCGATATCTTTTTACTGGTCACCGAAAATAAGGATGTTCCCTTTGAAGATGACCTGGTGCAGCGCCTGAACCAACTGAACAAACCGGTAATTCTTATCCTCAACAAGATTGACCTGATGGAACAGCAGGAGGTGAAGCAGAAACTTACCGAATTGGAAGCCCGATTCCCACAGGCCATCATTATCCCGGTTTCGGCCCTGCATAAGTTTAACCTCGACAAGTTGTTTGATGCCCTGCTCGAAAAATTACCGGAATCACCCGCCTATTTCCCCAAAGATGAGCTGACCGATCGTTCGATGCGGTTCTTCATCTCTGAGATTATCCGTGAAAAAATATTGCTTTACTACAAGCAGGAAATCCCCTATTCAGCAGAAGTTTCGGTGGATGAATACAAAGAGAAACCTGGCATCACCCTTATCACTGCCACCATATATGTAGCCCGTGAATCGCAGAAAGCCATTATCCTGGGCCATCAGGGCAGATCCATCAAAGGGCTGGGCATGGCTGCCCGCAAAGATATTGAAGAATTTATCGAAGGTAAATCCTACCTTGAATTGCGCGTAAAAGTGAGCAAAGACTGGCGCGACGACCCCCGGCAGTTGAAACGGTTTGGATATGATCTTTAGGTTAGGGTGATCGGTGATCAGTGATCGGTTATCGGTTATCTGTGATCGGTGATGAGTTGGTTGATTTGTTGTCCCGTTCCCGTACGTAAGGGATCGGGATGTTGAGTTGTTGAGCAAGTTGACCTATTAGGTTTTCTTCTAACCTAATAGGTCTGTGGGGAGCAGGGAAATTTGATTTGATGATTTGAGGATTTGAACGCAATTTCCAATCTCGCACGTGCGGGGCAAATTAGGAATTTTCTAATTCTTTTTAAGAACTAAACCCAATTTTCAAATTCTCAAATTAGAAATTTTCAAATTCATTTCTCCCCTTGTCCCCCCGTCTCCCCGTCCCTTTTTCAAATCCGCAATCCGAAATCCGAAATTTACAATCCGAAATCCAAAAATACTTTGCGTATCTCTGCGCGTGCCTGTCCGCCTTAGGCGGACTGGTCTCCGCGTCTTTGCGTGAGTCCTTAAATCCGAAATCGCTCAAAAAGGCTCCCAATTCAATATCTTCCTGAAATCATAATACTCCGGATCGGGAACATATTTACGGGCTGCTTCGTAGTCGATGGGCTCAATATACTGCAGACTGTGGTTGAAAACCATTTTCGATTTCTGACCTTCCATATTTACCATGCGAGGCTTTACCTTCCCATTTTCGTCTTCCACATCCTTTAGGTACAATGCGCTGATGTCGCCATTGGGACCACTCACTACCATACAACCACTAAATCCTTCATCGAATAGTATTTTTACGCCAATACCCATCAGGGCACAATAAAGCATGTCAAAGGCAATGGGCTGCACACAGCGCAGTTCATAACCCAGTTCAACCGGACGGCTCTTGATGTTGAGGTTCAGCTCTTTGACTTTCCTTTGCAGCAACATATTGAAGATGTGCGCTTTGCTCACATTACCCAGTTCGGGATGACCATGCTCATCAAAAGTAAAAACTATGCTTGAGCTTCTGATTTCATCATCAGTCATAAAGTGGAAAACCCCTTCGCTCACGATGGCTGTACCGTAACTAATTCCAAGGATTTTGCGTTTAATCATGGAAGAAACTACCAGACGCAGGATG
Source organism: Lentimicrobium sp. (assembly GCA_034007585.1). Taxonomy (GTDB): domain Bacteria; phylum Bacteroidota; class Bacteroidia; order Bacteroidales; family Lentimicrobiaceae; genus Lentimicrobium. The sequence continues at coordinate 35,009 of JAVEQP010000019.1, forward strand.
CGCTCGAAGGTTACTTCAGCATGATTAAACATTTCAGGGATAATGATCATGGGATAGTGGCAGGCGGCTCCGATGCCAAAAGCCAAATGACCGGCTTCGCGGCCCATAGCCGATACCATAAACCAGTTACCACTGGTACGGGCGTCCTCATAAACAGTGGTTGCCAGCCTAACGCCTTCCTGCTTTGCACTTTGGTAGCCGAAGGTGGGAATGCCATCGGGCAGTGGCAAATCGTTGTCTATCGTTTTGGGAACATGGATATTTTGAATTTTGACGTTATTGGCAGTCAGAAACTTTGAAATACGGTTGGCAGTAGAAGCGGTATCATCGCCCCCTATGGTAACCAATAGTTTGATGTCGTTCTTAATAAAAAACGCGGTATTAAAATCCGTATCTTTTGGTTTATGTCGACTCATTTCCAGCGCTGATCCACCCTGATTGTGAATACGGTCGGCCAGTGCGAAGTCTATTTCCATCATATCAGGCGCATCACTGAACAAGGTTTTATACCCCTGGTGAAGGCCAAAAACCTTGTACCCGTCCTTGATAAATACTTTGGCAACAGAGGAAATTACTGAGTTGATGCCCGGTGCGGGTCCACCCCCTGCCAAAATCGCAATTGAACCTTTCATGTATGGTTGAATTTTATACGTTTTCGAAACATTTCCCTGATTTTCAGGTAAAGTGCAAAAGTAAAAAAGAAAACCGGAATGAATGGGATATTTAAGGCTCAAAGAATAAAAGGCAGCGTAACCTGACAGGATTTACAAGATTTACAGGTTTATTTACAGTGTAGCAGACCAATCTACGCTCAAGCTAAAACTGGAAAAACAAACAAATACCCATCAACAGAAGTTCCTATGAAGAAGAAAGTAATTATCGAGCATTAATAAAATCTGGATAAAACCCTCTATAAAAAATTTGCACCCAATAATATGCCGCCTTTTAACTGATGTTTTTACAGAAAAAATAAGCTTTGAATCACGAACTATGTTTCGGCTTCAGGTAATGGTTAAATAGTAGCAATCCGATAATGGTGGCCACACCAATCATGCTGAAAATAAACCACAGCAGTCCGGGTCGCCCCAATCCATCAACAAAATGCACATACATGGTGGCTCCGAGTATGCCACCGATGCCACTGCCAATAACGCCATAAAGAAAAGAGTATCCCAAATAAAGCGCCTTCTTGTCCGGAGGCGCAATTAGTCCGATATAGGATATAAATTTGGGATGGGCAGTCATTTCGCCTATGGAAAATATAACCAGGCCGGCTACAAATACCCACGCATACGTTGAAATGGCCAGAATGCCCATACCAAGCGTTCCCAGCGCTATTCCCACAATCATGGTTGGCAGTGCAGGGGTCTTCTTTACCAGAGAAGATATCAGCAGTTGCAGCAGAATAATAGCCCCGGCATTGATAACGGTTACATGCTCGGCATCGAATTTCCATGACGGATTAGTAGTAAACAGCCCCAAAAAGCGGTTTACTACATCATTAACCGGCGTCATATCCATGTAATCTTTCAGGTACCAGAGTACTGTATCGAACATTTGAAAATATAAGATCCAAAAACCACTATAAATTACTATCATCAAGACAAAACGGTAATCTTTAAGCACCAGTAAAATGCCTTTCAACACTTCAGAAAGCGGCTTGGTACTTGCCGGACGGGGCGGTTCTTTGTAAACAAAAATATTAAGCAATAGCATAGAACCGGTCCCAACCGCGGCCATTATAAAGATGTAACTCCACCCAATGCCTTTTAGATAAGGTACCAGAATCAGCGGAAAAATAAATGCACCGAGATTAATGGCCCAATAAAAAATACCAAACCCAAGACCGGAATTGTTTTCATCGGTTACCCGGGCAATAGTTCCCGAAATTACCGGTTTGAAAAACCCTGCGCCTATCGCCATCAGAATCAGGCTCATGAAGACGAGGCTATAAGAGGTGGAAAGGCTGGTGAGGAAATAACCGGTACTCATTACCGCAAAGGCCATCATCAGGGTGCGGCGATAGCCGAAGCGATCGGCTAAGGCTCCTGCCAGAATGGGCAGCAGGTAAAGCAAGGGGGTAATGGTACTTTTAATAATGCCCACGCCCTCTTTTGAAAAACCCAGCCCTCCCTCAGCCGGGGAAAGGATGAGATATACCGATAAAACCGACATTACCCCATAATAAGAGCCCCGTTCAAAGAACTCCATGGTGATTACTGTCCAGAAATTTTTCGGGAAGGACTTAAAGCCTGATTTATTGGAAGTAGCGCTCATAAGCTAAGTTCAGATGAAAAAGTAAGTCACAAAAATAAATAATTCAGCTAAACTATGACAACTGATTTTTCTGATTTAACCATTGAGACAAAAAAGGCACAAAGCAAGAATCATGGGGTACTGTATCACTTTAGGCTGTGGTTTATAATTTGAGGCCTTGCTGTATAACCTCAGGCAAAGCAACAATACTCAATCTTTATCAGGGGCTTTTTTCTGCTCTACCACCATTTGCACTGTAAGCCGGCTCTTTTGTTCCAGCAATACATTGCGCTCACCCACCAGCTTATTAATGGCCCGCTGATTGTAATACCGTATAGTGATCAGTTCCAAATCCCGATTATACCTTACCCTGAAATCACCGCTAAGGGTCATCAGCAAACGCTGCAGTTTATCGTCATGATCATCTATGCAGATAGAAAAGCTGATGGCTGAATTTTGCATCATGTTGATATGTATGCCGATGTGTGATAATAGTCCAAATATGGTATGCAATCCATGCTCAGCGATAAAGGAGAAGTCGAGGGGCGAAATGGAAACGAGCACCTGATCAGGCTTCACTATGTACGAAGGCACTGTATTAACCAGCCCATCCGCATCATGTATAAGGGTTCCGGTAGCTTCCGGATCAGCAAATGGCTTGATGTAAAGCGGGATATGCTTATTTTGAAGCGGTTGTATGGTTTTGGGATGAATGACTGAAGCACCAAAGTAAGCCAGTTCAATGGCATCACGGTAAGAAATTCTATCCAGTTTTTTGGTTTGTTTAAAAAGTCTGGGATCAGCATTCAGCAGACCGGGCACATCTTTCCAGATAATTACTTCTTCAGCCTCTAAAGCGAAAGCAAATATGGCAGCACTAAAATCAGATCCTTCACGCCCCAGCGTTACCGGATGTCCACTGAGGCTAAATCCGATAAAGCCCTGAGTAATGGTCAGCGGATAGTTGCCGTTAAAAACGGCCCTGATGCGGGGTGTGGTTTCTTCCCAGTTTATGCGTGCATTCCTGAAGCTTTCATCGGTAATAACCAGTTGTGAGGCATCCAACATACGTGGCGATAGTTGCTGCTGTTGCAGATAAGCTCCGACAAGCGCTGTAGAAAGAAATTCACCGCGGCAGACTATACGATCGTATGCACTGTCAAAAAGTGGTGGCGGTTCGCTCTGCAGCAGGCTGCGAATGGCTTGAAGCTCAATGGTAAGCTGAGGCACTGCTCCTCCCAATAGTTCCTTTGCAATAGAGATATGAAACTTTTCCACCTCCTCCAGTAGCAAAAATGCTGCAATATCCTGATTGAACCAGGCCTGAGCCACTTTTTCCAGGGCATTGGTCGTCTTACCCATGGCCGACAACACCACACATACAGAATCATTGATGTATCTGGAGAGAATCCTGGCAACATTTCGTACTGATTCTGCATCTCTTACCGATGCACCACCGAATTTTAACACTTTCATATACGAAGTATTGATGAGACAAAAGTAGTAAAAATGTTGTATATTAGTGGTTTCAAATGGTTACAGGATTGTTTCAGGATTGTTACAGAATTGTTTCAAATGGTTTCAGGATGGTTACAGAATTGTTTCAGGGTAGTTTCAGGATGGTTTCAGGATGGTTACAGGATTGTTTCAGGATTGTTACAGAATTGTTTCAAATGGTTTCAGGATGGTTACAGAATTGTTTCAGGGTAGTTTCAGGATGGTTTCAGGATGGTTTCAGGATGGTTTCAGAATTGTTTCAGGATGGTTTCAGGATGGTTTCAGAATTGTTTCAGGATTGTTACAGAATTGTTTCAAATGGTTACAGGATGGTTTCAGGATGGTTTCAGGATGGTTACAGGATTGTTTCAGGATGGTTTCAGGATGGTTTCAGGATGGTTTCAGGATGGTTTCAAATGGTTTCAGGATTGTTTCAAATGGTTACAGGATGGTTTCAGGATGGTTACAGGATGGTTTCAGGATGGTTACAGGATTGTTACAGAATTGTTTCAGGATTGTTTCAGAATTGTTTCAGGATTGTTTCAGGATTGTTACAGAATTGTTTCAGGAT
>JAVEQP010000019.1:39432-44468 GCA_034007585.1 Lentimicrobium sp.
CAGGATGGTTTCAGGATGGTTACAGGATGGTTTCAGGATGGTTACAGGATTGTTACAGAATTGTTTCAGGATTGTTTCAGAATTGTTTCAGGATTGTTTCAGGATTGTTACAGAATTGTTTCAGGATTGTTTCAGGATGGTTACAGAATTGTTTCAGGATTGTTTCAGGATTGTTTCAGGATGGTTTCAGGATGGTTTCAGAATTGTTTCAGGATGGTTTCAGGATGGTTACAGAATTGTTTTAGGATTGTTACAGAATTGTTTCAAATGGTTTCAGGATGGTTTCAGGATGGTTTCAAATTGTTTCAAATGGTTTCAGGATGGTTTCAGGATGGTTTCAGGATGGTTACAGGATTGTTTCAGGATTGTTTCAGGATGGTTTCAGGATGGTTACAGGATTGTTTCAGGATTGTTTCAGGATGGTTTCAAATGGTTTCAGGATGGTTTCAAATGGTTACAGAATGGTTACAGTATTGTTTCAGTACGGTTTCATCTCAGTATAATAATAATTTGTGATTCTTCAAAAAGACTATCACTAAACAACTATAAAGATGACAATTAAAAGATTTGAAGAACTTGAGATTTGGAAGGAATCCAGGGGGCTCTGTAAAAAGATAAGAGAGATGGTAAATCAAACAGATCTGATTAAAGATTATAGTTTGAAAAATCAAATATTAGCTTCTAGTGGTTCTGTAATGGATAATATTGCCGAAGGATTTGAAAGAGACGGCAAAAAGGAATTTCTTAATTTCCTGTATTATTCTAAGGGTTCATTAGGCGAGACCCGATCACAATTATACAGGTGTCTGGATGCAGGTTATATAGATGAAAACGAATTTCAGCAATGGTCTGAGTATTGCATCCATCTATCTGTAAAAATTAAAAATTTCATTAATTATCTGAATCAATCTACCTTTGAAGGGCATAAAAAGAAAGATTAAAAATAGTTTCTTATGGTTGTAGAGTTTTTGGAGTTGTACCATAATCCCAAACAACATTAAGCAACACTGAAACATCCCGATAGCTATCGGGATGAAACAATAAGAAACAACACAGAATAACATAAAATAATCCCATAACTCTCAACACCTATGAAAACCCTGGTCGAATTTATTACTGAGAAACAAGCCGATTTCCCTTTTGCTTCCGGTGAATTAACCCGCTTACTCAACGATATTGGCATTGCAGCCAAAATTGTAAACCGGGAGATAAAAATAGCCGGACTGGTAGATATTACCGGTTATTTCGGTCAGCAAAATATACAAGGCGAAGAACAAAAAAAACTAGATGTATTTGCCAATAAAGCTTTTTTATCGGCTATGCGACACGGAGGCATGGTATGCGCGGTAGCTTCAGAGGAAAACGACGAGATGTACACCTATGACAATGCCTTTTCACAAAAAGGAAAATATGTGGTGGCTATGGACCCGCTGGATGGCTCCTCAAACATTGAAGTAAATGTTCCCATTGGAACCATCTTCTCCATATACAGACGCATTAGTGTGAGTGGGCGGGGTACCATGGAAGATTTGCTGCAGCCGGGGGTAAATCAGGTCGCAGCAGGATACATCATCTATGGTTCCTCAACTATGATGGTTTATAGTACCGGCTTTGGAGTAAATGGATTCACCCTCGACCCCTCGGTGGGTATATTTATCTTGTCACATCCCGAAATGACCTTCCCGGATGGCGGGTGCATCTATTCCATCAATGAAGCCAATTACATCTATTTTCAGGATGGGGTCAAAAAGTACATTAAATACTGTCAGATGGACGATCCCGAAACCAACCGCCCCTATACTACCCGTTATATTGGCTCTCTGGTTTCTGACTTTCACCGCAACCTGATCCGGGGGGGTATATACATTTATCCGGGAACCTTAAAAAACCCGAATGGGAAGTTAAGACTGCTGTATGAATGCAACCCAATCGGTTTTCTTGCGGAGCAGGCCGGAGGCAAAGCTTCTACCGGATTTAAACGAATTCTGGAAATCGTTCCGGGGAGCCTTCATCAGCGGGTTCCATTTTTTGTTGGTTCCACCGAAATGGTTGAAAAAGCCGAAGAGATGATGCGATTGTATTCTCCTGAAGGTTAAAGTCAGGAATTTACCACGAGTTTAAAACCCACCCCGTGCACATTGATGAGCTCCACCGAAGGGTCTTCTTTCAGGTATTTCCTTAGCTTGGCTATATACACATCCATGCTACGCGCGTTAAAATAGCTGTCGTCCTGCCAGATTTTATTCAGGGCATAGCTGCGATCGAGTACCTCGTTGGTATTTTCACACAACAGCCGTAAAAGATCGTTCTCTTTGGAGGTAAGGCGCAACTCCTTACCCTTGCGCTCCAATACCTGACGGTTATAGTCGAGCGTGAATGATCCGACTGTAAAAATCTTGGTTCCCTGAGCACTATGACCAGAACGCCTCAAAATAGCTTCTATGCGCAGGAGCAACTCTTCCATACTGAAGGGTTTGGTAAGATAATCGTCGGCTCCGGCCTGGAATCCCTTTAATTTATCCTCTTCCAGCGATTTGGCAGTAAGAAAAAGAATGGGAATGTTCCGGTCGTGCTCCCTGATTTCCCGCGTAAGCGTGAAACCATCCTTTACCGGCATCATTACATCCACAATGCAAAAATCAAACTGCTCTTTTGTAAAAAGATCGTAAGCTTCCTGGCCGTTTACGCATAATTTGGGCGCATATCCCTTGGCTTCGAGATAAGATTTCAAAATGTTTCCAAGGTTTCTGTCATCCTCGGCAAGCAGCACTTTTATTTTCTCTTTTTCCATAATATGAATAGTTACAATGGGCTAAATTACAATTTTTATGCGTTACATTATTCCACCGGGGCAAGTGGCAACCATACTTTAAAGGTACTTCCCTTGCCTGGTTCACTTTCGACGCCTATTTCACCTTCGTGTTTTTCAACGATAAACTTAACATAGCTCAGGCCCAGGCCAAAACCTTTAACGTTATGTACATCGCCGGTCGGTACCCGATAAAGCTTTTCAAAAATCTTCTTTTGATTCAGTTTATTTATGCCCGTGCCATTGTCGGTAATGCGCACCCATACGCCCCCATCCATATTCTCGGTAGCAACCAGGATAGATGGCTTTTTGGGGGTATATTTATTTGCATTGTCAAGCAGATTGTTTATTACATTGGTAATGTGCACTTTATCTGCATAAATCACCGTTTCTTCGGCCCTCAGGTCGGTGGTGATGCTTCCATCTCTGATCTCCACCTGTATGGCTATTTTCCGGATCACATCCCGGATAATAGCGTGTAGATCAAGGGGTTCAGATCGGAGATTGAGTTGTCCTTTTTCAAGAATGGCGGTTCTGAGTATTTTCTCTACCAACACCCCGAGCCGTTTGTTCTCCTGATCGATAATATCAATATAGGAGTGTACCACTCCCTCGGTTTTAGCTACGTCCGGATCGTTGAGCACTTCACAGGCCAGTGAAACCGTTGAAATAGGTGTTTTAAACTCATGAGTCATGTTGTTGATAAAATCATTTTTCATCTCAGACAGTTTTTTCTGTCTGAAGATGGCTGCAATAACTATGGCGAAAGAAACCACAATAAGCAGTAATAACGCCCCGGAAACAATCAACATCCCCCCCATCTGAATAATGAGATATCGGGTTTGATTGGGAAAATAAAGCAGCAGGAAATCATTGGCTACATGTCCTGCCCTTGAAAAGATGGGGAAAAACATACCTTCCTTCATCAATTCGCTCCTGAGTTGAGCATTGCTCTCGATAACCATGATATTACGTCCCTCACTGAATACGCCAAATTCATAGTCTGTTTTTATGCCCCTGGCGGTGAAGCTTTGGGTTATCAGGGTATCCAATTGTCCTTTACTAATACGATTCTCCACGTTTGGACTGAATGGAGAGCTAAAAAGTTCATCGAAAAGCTGATTGAGTAGAAACCGTTTTTTCTCATTAAGAGCCATCCCGCGAGCGCTCAATTCAGGCAACTTGGCCTTGCCCGACCGATCTTCCGGCAACCCGGTGGTATCGGCACCAGAGAATGACATGAGCGAGGAATCTGATTTTTTAACCATTTTCCACTGGTTATCTTCAAAAACACTGCTCCATTCCTGCTGTCGCTGATAATTAAAACCACCGGATTTTCCATTGGTGTTGGGATAGGAACCGGTTTCCTTATAAATCAGATAATCGAGTGAATCTACCGAATGCATCAGGTTATTGTACTCACTGTTTTTCTTCATCTCAAGCATCATCTCCTGGCGTTCAATGCGTTGCATAACATCGCCCACCGCCTCAGCCACAGTTCTGTTAAAATCAGCCTCACGCAATTTTACCGCACTATTGATCCAATAAGCCTGTATGGCCGTTAATATCAACAGCGCAACACTAACCAATATGGTGATAAACACAATCAGCTTTTGATTCATGCCTACAAAGGTAAGCGGGCTTAGGCTATGAAAATGTGATGGTTAACATCTTTTAACGTTTGTTTGGTTTCATTAACAGCCCGGGCCGTTTTGCTGATGTATTTTTGTAGAATCAAAACAAGAATGATCATATCCCAATAATATATGTTTTAAGTGTTTTGTGTGTGTGTATAAATGTTTCATATGTGTGTTGTTAAAAAAGCAGTCCTTCCCACAGGGCTGCTTTTTTTTTGCTTAAATGGTGAATGAGATTTTCCCCGTCCAACTCATTAGACCAGCAAATCATTGAATTTCATCGAAGCAAATCCCGACCAGAGCTTTCGTCCATTTTCGGCTAAAGCCAAAAGCAGATATGAAGACAACATTTACACCGGGCTGAAGCCCGGAGCAACTGAAAGTTCTACACCGCACTGAGTGAAATTTATAAATCTGCCCTTTACTGTTCCGAATAGGAAGCACTATTCCAGGCCCGCTGAAAAACCATCAAACTCCTAATTATCAATATAGTATAAACATGATATTTGTTATTATTACAATCCCTGAATAAACCTGTAAATCTTGTAAATCCTGTCGGTGATCGGTGATCGGTGATCAGTGATCGGTGA
>JAVEQP010000118.1:0-9533 GCA_034007585.1 Lentimicrobium sp.
TCATCCTGCATATATACTATGGGTGCATTGCCCGGCGGGGGAAGGTCAGGCCCATTACAATTGAACCCCAGCGGGCTGTAAAAGCCGCTGGTTACCACTCCCGTAAGGGGAAATCCCAGCATTTGTACTGTTGGATCCCCGGTTATCATTTTATTGCGATCAAGCGCGAAAACAACCTGACTGGTACTTGCTGAACCTTGATCCTTATTTGCTGTAATATAATAGCCATCGCTCCAGACCGAGAATTTTGGGTAATCGGGAAAAGTATTGGTGTTGAAACGATAAACATACCAGCCATCATTTACCGGGTCGGGTCCCTGACACATGGCAACATCAAATCCATTTCTGAAAAACTGTGTAATCAGGAAACGGTCGGCATACCTGTCGTAAAAAACGATGGGATCGCCCATTGTTCCGGGCAGTAAAGTTCCCAGGGAGGCCTCGCTGGTTAAAGGGTTACCGGCCTTATCCCATATTCTGAAAGCAGTATTCCAGGCATTTACAAAATGATTCGGACCCACCGCACCGGTAGGATCAGTTGGAGTTGAACCTGAACTTGCCGACTGGAAGGTGAGTAAAGGACTTCGGAGCGGCTGGCCTGGGCCTTTATTTGGATTATACAAAGGATCATTTCCCACGGGTAAACCCTTACCAGGAATGGCCGTATTCTTACCCCACTTTTTGGGGTTAAACTCTTTAACTTTATCCTTTGCCTGAATAAAGCGGCCGGTAGCCAACTGATCCGCAATGGATGCTACTTCAATCATGCTATATGAAGAAGTTATCAGCGTAGGTCCTTGTTCCTGAGCCGGATTCTGGGCATAGTCTATTAAAGGCAGAGATAAGGAAACAACTGAAAATAATGACAGTGAAAAGTTGTAAAAATACTTCATATAGTTTTGGTTTTAATTCCACCTCCGCCTTTTAGGGCAGAGGTGGAGTGTTTATATTTGATGTCAAGCCATTATTGTTATGGTAAAACTGAACCCACAAAATTGGATGCGTTATTGTCTGTCAGTGTCATATCACCAATATCCACCACGCCGTCTCCATTCATGTCAGTTATCACATAACCGTTTGTAAATGCTGTAGCATCATTGTCAATTTCCGACATATCGCTGATATCTACCGTATGGTCGCCATTGGCTTCTCCGCAGTAAATCAACCCGTAGCCATCGGTTGAAAGTTTAAGATTACTACCATAGGCTTTTGCTGGAACATTAAACGCATAGGAAATTGCGCTTCCTGCAAATGAAATTGCTGAAGCTGATGTGGTTTCAATTGAATTTCTGTGCTTTATAGTGATGTAATAGCTGGATGAGAACGTTGAAGGAATACTAATGGAAACAGTCCCATTAGTATGCAATGAGGCTGATGGGCTGGAATATACAACCACATTATAATCAGCAGCACTATGCAACTCAATGGTTAGCTGATCGGCTATGTCTCCTGCAAATTGATCGCCCGATTCATTCTGAGCCTTTGACAGGGTGCCTGCACCATTATAAAGTCCCTCAGGGTAAACAGTCAGATTCAATGCTTTTGTAGCAGCAACCGTTACCACAACATCATCCACATCCCAGGCATCAAATTGGTAGTGATTGCCCTCAAGAACCCAGGCAATGTAAGTTACGCTCCCTATATTGTTGACTACTGTTGTATTCACCGTGCCGGAGTTATTTCCAGAACCGGAGGTATTATTCCAGGCCTCATCGGTCCAGGTGGTGCCATCAGCACTGGATTGTATCTTGTAATTCAAACCGGTTCCCCAATCATCAAAAAAATGTTTAAATGACAAGGCAAGCGAACTCAACCCATTGGTATTGATTGGAGGCATAATCAGCCGGCTAACTCCTGTTCCGGTGGACCAGGCTGCATGCATCTCATAGGCTGCTCCCCCTGCATTACTGGTATTAGATACAGTCCACCGATCACTTATGGTAGATGTTTGAGTCCAGCAGTTGGGGAAATCAGCCGTAACAAAGTGCTGTTCATAAGGAGGGGTTACTACACCACATAAGGTTTTAGCTGAGTTCACCAAAGGAAATGCAGAGTAATAGGCACCATCCTTTGACCATAAGGCATAATAATACTTTGTATCTGGGTTGAGTACGGTATGCGAAAAAGAAGTACCACTTCCCTGATAAATTACGGTACCTCCGCCTGTAATGGCAGCACCATTCGCATAGTTACCGCTTGGTGTACCAAAAGTATTGGTGGTATTAAAGGCGAGCATCACGGGGTCATTGTCAGGATTTAGCATCCAGCTCAGGTTAATTTGAGTGGATGACGACGCAATGGCCTGTAGATTTGAAGGGGGAAGGGGGATCAATGGGTTTATGTAGGTTTGTGTAAGCAGGAGTGCATCATAAGCATTTAACCTGCCGGTACCAAGCTTGCCTGCATAGCCGGGGTTGAGTGCTGAAATGTCATCTGTGCTTGACTCAAGAATGGTTTTAACCTCGGCTGAGGTTAGCTGTCCGGGAGCCAGGGATAAAATCAGCGCTGCAACGCCGGATACATGCGGGCAAGCCATGGAAGTACCCTGATAAAATCCATAGGTATTGCCTAACAATGTGCTCAAAACTCCGCGTTCATTCACAACATCAGTTTCGCCCCCCGGAGCTGAAATATCTACCCAGGTATCATAGTTGGAATACCACGATTTAATATCCTGATTGTTGGTAGCTGCCACGGCAAAAGTTCCACTGTAACAACCGGGATACCATAAACCGGAGGCATCATAGTTACCGGCAGCAAAAATGGTAATTCCCCCGTCCATTACGCTTCCTCCTCCATTGGAGTTGAAATAATCAATGGCGTCCAGTACCGCCTGATCATAAACACCCACGCTGGTATAACTCCAACTGTTCTGAGAAATGGCGGCCCCATTATCGGCTGCCCATATTGGGGCATCTTCAAAGCCGCCGGAAGAGCCATTTTCAATAAATACCTGGCACGACATCAAGCGCACTCCATTGCCCGAACCATTCCCTCCGGCAATGCCACTAACCCCAATACTGTTGTTGGTATTGGCGGCAACAGTGCCCCCAACATGTGTTCCGTGATTACCGGGTATGATCGTACTATTATCGTTTACAAAGTTGTATCCGTTACCCGGCCACATATTGCCTGCCAGATCATTGTGTGTGTATTCAACGCCCTGGTCAATTATTGCAACAACTACCTGATTGTTGCCTTTGGTAATTTCCCAGGCTTCCGGCAGGTCTATGTCTGCATCTACGGTACCCGCCTGCTGGCCGGTATTGTGATAATGCCACTGTTGATTGTACTGAGGATCGTTGGGCGTATAGTTTAAGGCGATATTTCCATTGTCAGGTGAAGGTTCAAATGGAATAGGTCTTGCATCATTGTTTACCAGTTCTTTTTTATACACCGGTTCAGAAAATTCGATCTTTTCCTGCGCAGCATATGCCTGAACCGCAGTCCGGAAGTTTACATTTTCGGGAAGAATCAGATCATACCATAAGTGGAAACCCCATTGTCTGTGTCGTTCGGTGTATTTTGTATTGCGTAGCGCAATTTCGAATGTTTGTTTTGCTGATGCAACACCAAATTGCTGATTGAGTGCATCTATTTCAGGAATTCCAAATTCTACAAATTCGGAAGCATTTAAGATTGGGTTAGACTGTTCCAGCCGTTGTTCTGCGGATTGGTTGAATTTTATGCGGATAATGCCCGGCTCAACTGCATTGGAGGGAACTGAAGCGATATCAATGGGTGGACGCTCGCCTCTTGCCGGGTTCTGAGCTTGTGCAAAATTGAAAGCTGCGGAGGCAAGCATTATGCTAAATGCCAAAACAACTGCTTGCATTGAATGAGAAAAAAGGGTAATGAGGATAGGTGTTTTCATGAGGTTTGTTTTTTTAGTTTGCAAATAGAGTTCGGAGGAATAGTTATTTCCCATGAAAATATTCATTCAAAAAGAAAGGAAGAAAAGAGAGATTAACGAATTTAATCAAAAACTGCCCTGCAATGATACGCAGGGCAGTTTTTGCGGTTTAGGAATTAAATATGCTGTTAGTCAGCTAATTAATCCTGAAACTTATTCCTGGCATCGAATACTTTTTTCAGACCGTATCCGGCAGCCATGGTAAGGAGCAATACAATACCGCCACCCACAGGGGCAGTTCCGCCACCACCGCCAATGGGATCTCCACCAACGGGTCCACCGGTGTTACCTCCGGGGTTGGGTTGGGCAAGACCGGCAAAGCTTATAACCGTTAAGACAGTGATTGCAGCAAAAAATTTAAGGAACTTTTTCATATTTGAGTGATTTTTAAGTTTGTAAATGTAATCCCCGGCCGGTTAAGGCCGGGGAATGAGTTTAAAATTAATGGATGAACACTTTCTGGTTAACGGTACCCGAGGAGGTGATTACCTTAACTACATAAGTGCCTAAGGCCACTTGCATCGGAATGCGTGTGGTGGTTGAGGAGCCTATGTTGGCATTGAGTAATTCACGTCCGGCGAGATCATAAATGCGCACGTCTCCGGCCAGACCGGTGGTATTGGTGATTACAACAGTGTGATCATAGCTGTAAACAGAAATACCCGTGTTTAGACCATCAACTAAGCCGGTTGAAGATTTAAAGTGCAGGTTGAAACGGTTTTCGTTGTCACCAGGCTGGTAGTTGAAGCTGTAAACAGGGTTCAGTCTCAGGTCCTGAAGTGTATTGAGTTTCAGGTCTTCGAGAAGAATTGGGGTTGAACCGCTGAAGCTTTCCATACCGGAAGCTGTAACACTATATGTTCCTGCAACACCGCATGTGAAACCAACTTTAACAATTTCATTACCTTCGAACGGGAGTTCGTTGATACTGAGTTTGTAGTCAGCAATGCTATACAACTGAGGAGCAGTTTCGAGGCCTTCCAGTTTGAATGCATCATAATTGCTGTCAAAAGCAGCGGTAGCATAATCGTTGAAGTGAACGTAGGTTGCATCGTAGTAATTGTTACCGGTGGCGCGCAGTTCAAGTGCATTGGCAACGGCATCCTTATAAAGGGCCATTGGGCTGTGCACCTGTGCTGCCATAGGAATGGTGATACTTGCACCATCGGTAGCGGTTTTTACAAAGAAACCATTCTGGGTAGGGATAATACCATCGGCAAGGCTACCAACAGTGCCATTCCAGTAAATGTAGTTACCGGCAACAGCCTCATCCCATACTGCAACCTGAGCATCATAGTCACCTGTTGAGAAAGCATCCCAGTCAATGGCTGACGGGAATGGATTTCCAAGCAGGTTCCAGCCAACGCGGTCAACATCGCCACCTGGGTTTGTGTTTGCCAACGTACGGGTAATATCCATATCATTGAGCGCACCGGTAAAGGTAGCTGTCTGCGGGGCAGTGGTCATCTGTACAGAATAACCCAGGCCAACAGCAAGATGGTCAGCGATGAAACGGTTTTCCCAGTCTCCGCTGGCTTCGTTGTATTCACGAGCCCATACTTCAAACCAGTAGGCTGGCAGGAATACATCGCCGAAAGTAACGTCATCAACCGGTGATCCAATCAGGTGGAAGAATGAGTTTGAAATCGTGCGTTCAACAACCGCATCGCTACTTACAGTGAGGAATTGTTGTCCGATCAGTGAACCGCCATCATTGATGGTAAGTCCAGCAATAGAAGCAGCGGTCATTAATGTAGGATATGCTGGACATCCGCCAGGAATGGTAACAATGGTGGTTATACAAGGAACAACCACTGGTGTCCAGTTATCAGCATCAAACCAATCGTTGCTTACGCTTCCGTTCCAGGTTGAAAAATCAGGACAGGGGATAACCACTTCTTCAACAGTGATTTCCATCTCACTGGCTTCGCCCACGCCGCATTCGTTTTCACCATATACGGATAATGTTCCGCTTGTAGCACCTATTGCAAAATCAAGGGTAACAGCCATGCCACTGCCATTAATGGTAACACTGGTGCCGGAATAAGTCCACACGTAAGTGTCGGCATCAGCAATAGCAGCTACGGAATAAGCAACATTCATGGTTCCTTCCTCAACGGTAGCAAGACCGGTAATGATACCGGCATCACCAGGCAAAGCATTCACCAGGACGGTCAACGTAGCCGGTGAAGCGCATTGGCCTGCATCCGGTGTAAAGATAAAGTCGAATGATCCGGCAACATTTGTACTAATAAAGGCAGGTTCCCATGTTCCGCTAATTTGGTTAAGAGAATTAGCTGGTAGTGGTTCGGGGTTACTAAACTGACAGTATGGGCCAAACACTCCAAAGGTTGGGGTGGTCAATGGTGTTTCAACAACATCAGCAACACCATTCATCTCGGTTGTGCCTGCGGTATTGGTTCCTGATACGGTATATACACCGGCCAATTGGTTGCCAAAATTGAGGGCAGCACCAGTTCCGTCTAGGTTTGCGTGGATGGCTCCATCTTTAAACAAGGTATAGTTTACCCCATTTTCAGAACCATCAAGTCCCACAACAACACCGGCTTCACCTGCGCAATATGAGCCACCGCCAGTAACATTAAATGCGACAGGAGCTAAAATCTCGTCCTCAACTACCATTGTAATGTGATTAGATTCAACGGTTTCTGGCGATGCACAGGGAGCATTGCTTGTAAGTTGAACATATACGTTGTCACCATCAACAGGAATGTAGCTGTAAGTATCTGTTGTGCCAACAGGGAGAACATTTACTACCCATTGATATGTCGGGGCATCGCCACCGTTAACCGGGATTGCGGTGAAGGTAACTTCGGTGCCTGTAGTAACTGCACCTGCCGGATTGGCCGTAATAGTTACTGAAGGTGTGAGCAGCGGATTAACAACTATACTTACCACATTTGAAGTAGCCGGGTTATTTGATACACATTCCAGATCGGAAGTAAGCATCACATAAACTTCAGCGTCAAGATCAGGTGCAAAAGTATAGGTGGCAACATTAACCCCGGGGACAACTTCTCCATCCACATACCAGGCATATTCAGCATTTCCACCATTTTCCGGAGTAGCGGTAAAGGTTACATTGGTTCCGGCACAAACTTCTGTTTGATCAGCTACAAGGCTTACACTAACCGGAAGGACTGGGTTCACAACCATAGTAATAACATCTGATGTAGCATCACCTGCGGAACAAAATGTGTCCGGAGTCAGTATCACATACACTTCATCATTATTTAATGGTGCATAGGTATATGTTGCGGTAATTTCTGACGGAACAACCTCACCATTTACATACCAGGTATAGAAAGGCTCATCACCTCCATTTTCCGGATCGGCTGTAAAGGTAACTTCTGTACCTGCGCAAACCTCTGTGGCACTGGCACTAAGCGTTACCGTTGAATAAATCAACGGGTCTTCCGTGATTACCGCTGAGCCGGTCATATCGGTACTTCCGCCACTACTTGTACCAACAACAGTATAAGTGCCTGCCAGTTGGTTGCCAAAACTAAGGGCTTCACCGGTGCCGGGTATAATAACAGCCGGAACTAGAGAAGCGCCATTAAGCAACAACTCATAGTTTACATCCAGTTCTGATTCATCCAGGCCAACCGGCAAACCGCCGGCACCTTCGCAATAGCTTCCGCCACCGGTTACATTAAAAGCGGTGGGGGCGGTGGAAGGATTGAAAACCGGATTCTCATATACATGAGCATTGGTGCCGGCTTCTCCAACTTCGCCCGGAATAACATCAAGCTGCACATTCAGCGGGGGCACAGCCCAAGTGTACTCCTCAGTTATTGGGTCCAGAACGATGACGGCATTCGTATAATCGTAATGAGCAACCCTTGATGGATATAAAGGAACAATAACCGAAGAAGCCATAAACTCGAAATTACCCTGTGAGTTTGCTACAAGAGGAAGAGAGGAGTTAACCCTGATTCTACAAATCCAGGTTCCATTGCCGGTTTTTTCAATAATTGTGCCGGCCGGTTGATAAGTATCGGGCCCTGTTGGGAAACCTGGTCCCGGAGGAACGCGGCCTGCCACCTTTATTAGATTGGTGGCTGCTTCGTACTCTATAGCGTTAGGCCTTTGAGCTGGAAGCAGCGTTGAGTATAAATTTACGTTTACAATAGCAACACTTATTTCTGCTCCCTCAGGGAATATGCCGGGATTAACATACAAACCCAGCTGATGACCAGCCAACACTAAATCCTGTGAAGGGTCAGTGTCCAAAACATAGACGTCAAAATCGAAGCGACCCAGATTCGTAGTCGAAGGCGTAATATTGCGAATCGTTGTTTCGAAGTCCTGCAATATTTGAGGCCCGTAAAGCCGCTGTGCATTTACCATTGTAATGCTTAGCAATAAAGCCAGCAATGGTAATGACTTAATAAGGTGAGTGATTAGTTTTCTCATAATTGTTTGTTTTTGGTTATTAATTTGATTTTGGTTAATGATTGTTTATAAGAATAAGCGGTAGCCCTCTTATAGAGAAAGAGGGATACCACTTAATTTCATTTATGGAATTGGAATAATCTTTTTCACAAAGTTGTTGGCGTTATTCTCATACATGGTGTAGTCGCTATTACCTAACTGTCCGTCACCGTCAACATCAATGGTAAGATAACCCTTGGCAAAAGTGTCCACACCATTGCCGATATCAGAAGCATCAGCATTTTCAACCTGTCCGTCCTGATTAACATCACCTGCGTAAATGCAGTAGAAGCCATCTATTAGTTTGAGGTTGCTGCCAAAACACGAAACATCCGTGTCAAAAGCATAGGAAATTAAGCCTCCTGAAAAATCAACAGGCAGTGCTGAGGTAACTTCAATGGAGTTGCGGTGTTTAATGGTAATACTGTAGCTGCCGTCGGGAATATCAATACCTGAAACGCTGGCAGTGCCGGTTTGGCTTAACAGAACACCGGGATAGGTGCGCAGAATGGTAGCATAGTTGCTTGCATCGTGCAGCTCAACTGTGATAACATCGGCAGTAGGTGCAGCGTATTCAGGCCCGATTTCATTGTAAGCCTGGTTCATCATGCCACCTGTACCTTCAACAAACAATGACTCTAACCGAACACCCGAGAGGTTAAGGGTTTTGGTAGCTGCGCTCTCCATAAGAGAGAAGTCATCAAAACTCAGATACCATGGACCAAAAGTGGCATTTACCCGTATAGCGAAATAATATATGCCGCTTGTTGCAGGAGTAAACGTCCTTGTTACCTGTTCATATGTTTTGGTTGTTTCAGTTGCAAAATCTACGAAAGGAGCTCCTAACTGCGTTGCTCCGATAGAGGATTGTGAACCGTTAACGAACACATCACCATCCCATTCGTCGTATCCATCACCAGCCCACCAGAATGAGAAGTCATAGGCCTGACCAGCAGTAAGGGTAAAGCCGGGAGTCCATACATATTCGTTGGTAGCACCATAAGACTCCCTGAGGAATTGGGTTCCTGAACGAGCATCTGCATCATAAGTTGAACTTGCATTATTGGTTGTAGCCCAGTCTCCATTTTCTTTTAACCAGCAAGAAGGTAAAGTAGGGATAGTCACTCCATCAAAATTTTCAACCCATGGCAATCCTATCGGA
>JAVEQP010000119.1:0-1590 GCA_034007585.1 Lentimicrobium sp.
TTTTTTTTCGCAAACATCCCGGTGAAATTATGGCAAAGAAACCCGGCTAAAGCCGGTAAAATTGAGACAATGAATTTTATCGCAAACATTTGGCTGAGGGCCGGAATAGAAGCAGCTTACCCCTGACAGGGTGCTGTCTAACTCTTCTAAATTGTCACCCAAACCATAAACTATCCCTTAAATTAAACTTTTGTCGGGAACCCTGTCAGGGGAGAAGCCTAATATTTCGATTGTATTCCGAATAATAGGCCTAATTTTCCGATTACAATCCGAATATTCGGCCTAAAATTAGGAATTAATCTTCTCTTCCCTTATCTTTGTTCAAAATTAAGGCATCATGATTCAACGTGTTTTATTGGAAAAGATAGCAAACCAATGCTTCAGGAATAAGGCAATTTTATTATTGGGTGCGCGGCAAGTGGGGAAAACCACCTTGTTGAAAAGCCTTGTGGATACGCTCAAAGTAGAAACCAAATGGCTGAATGCCGACGAAGCAGATATTAATAATGAATTAACCGCGGCCAATACCAGCACTAGATTGCTACAGCTTATTGGCCCCGAAACTAAATTAGCCATTATAGATGAGGCTCAACAAATTACTGACATCGGATTAAAGTTAAAGTTGCTATACGACAATAAGCCAGAATTGCAAATTATTGCCACCGGTTCTTCTTCCTTTGATTTGCTCAATCGCACCAACGAGCCATTAACGGGCAGAAAACGTACTTTTTACCTATATCCCATCAGTTACGCTGAGTTGGTTGCCAACACCGATAGGCTGGAAGCCAGGCGCACGCTGGATGCCCGGCTTATATTCGGTTCATATCCTGAAGTGATTAACAATCCGGGCAAGGAGAAGAGTGTATTGATTGAAATTGCACAGAGTTATCTGTATAAAGATATCCTTCAATTGGACGGAATTAGAAAATCAAGTCATCTTGAAAAGCTACTTCAGGCATTGGCTTTTCAGGTTGGCAATGAAGTAAATTATCATGAACTTTCAAAGACCATTGGAAATATTGATAGCAGTACCATCGAAAAATACCTTGATCTGCTTGAAAAAACCTACGTAATTTACAAACTACCGGCACTGAGCAGGAATATGCGCAGCGAAATAAAAAAAGGGAAAAAGTATTATTTTTATGACAATGGGATTCGGAATGTATTAATCAGCAACTATTCGCCGGTTGAAATGCGTTTTGATAAAGGGGCGCTGTGGGAAAATTTCCTGCTATCCGAACGCGTAAAACTAAATCACTATGAGGAAAATACCCCTAATACCTACTTTTGGCGTACCCACGATCAGGCTGAAATTGATTACATTGAAGAACAGGATGGTATGCTGAATGCCTATGAGTTCAAATGGAAAGATGACAATGCCCGTTTCCCGGATTCATTTCTTAAGGCTTATCCCAATAACCAAACACAACTGATAAACCGGGAGAATTTTGAATCGTTTGTGGGGGGCGGCAGAAGTATATAGAAGTCAGAAGTATTTCTGCAAATAACATATCAACCCAGGGAGGGTGCAACCTCACGCTTCGGAGACAAGGAAAATTCGTGAATTTTCCAGGCTAAATTGTCACCCAA
>JAVEQP010000119.1:1690-7806 GCA_034007585.1 Lentimicrobium sp.
GTCAGGGTTAGTTATCCCTGAAATCTTTCTTGCGGGTTAGTTTTAGGTCTTGAAGTACAGAAGCTTTTACCTTTATGTAGAAATTCCAGCTTTTGTAATATCCGATAGGAATCCAATTTAAACGCATTTCCCAGCAATGCAGGTCGCGGTATATATTTACGGAAGCATAGGAGAGTTTGTTTAGCTTAAGGTCATAATCTGAACTCATGGAAACTTTCCATTTGGGCGTAACATTGATGTCGCCCGTAAAGCCCAGGGTCTGTATTACCTTCCCCTTAATGTTTCCATTGGCGGGCATGTATTGGCCGGTATAGTTAAGGTTGTAGCGCATGCTAAAGCTCCAGGGGTTGTTCCAGTCGATAAAACCCTGTGGATTGAAGGCAGCTTCATTGAGTACCTCTTCGGTTTCGCTGTCCTGGGCGGCCTGAGCGGCGGCAGTTGGCGTTTTCTTTTTCCCGGAAGCAAAATCATAATTAAAAGAAAAATTCCAGGAAGTGCTTTGTTTACGCAATATTCTTCGATTAACATCCCACTCAAACTGGTTCAAACGTTTACCGGTTTCGGTAACCACATAAGGGTCCCATATGGCAGTATATCGTACGACCAACTTCTTGAAAAGTGTGGTTCGGGCATCCAGGTTAACTGTAGCCCATTGCAGGGTGTCGCGGGCAAGATCGTAAGATGAAGTCAGAGAAACACTCTCCAGCAGTACTACTTTTTTCATACCTGTAATCGTGTCGCTTCGCGAGCGAACCTTCATTTCAAGATTATTGCTCAATCCAAAACCGATGCGACCGGAGCGGCCATCGGGTGGAGTACCATAAAGCGAACGAAAGCCGAGTCCATCAAAAACAGAGTACCGGCTCATGTTGCCCAGGGTATCGCTTTGAACTGTTTTATAATATCCATACCAAGGATTACCAAAATCAGGCCGCAGTGTAAGTGCTACCGACGGCTTTAAAACATGCCTGATAGCCCTCACCGGGCCCCGTTTAAATTGCACCAATCCATAAAGCGTGGTATTGAGTGAAGAGGTAAAGCTAAAATCACGGGCTGACCTGAAGCCATCAATGGTATCCTGGGAAATATAACCTACCTTGTAATTTTCACCATTCCACAGGGTATCATTTACCCATTCGCGACGAACGGTTTTTGAGTACCAGCGTTCGGTATATTCGAGGGAATTGCCCAAAGTAAAATAGCGCAACAGCTTAAAGCTCAGGTTAAGCGGTATTTTATGTTGCATACCATTCCGGAAGGAATTATACATTGCAGGGGTAAACAGCAAACTGTCAGCCACATTTACCTCGTTTTGGGCAGTCATGCTGTAATTCACACTCACATTATCGTACCATTTAAAACTTGAAGTTTTACCGGGTTTCCGAAAAGGATAAAACCGATTGGCCGAAAGGGAAATGTAAGGTGCGGTGAGGTTCACCATACGGGTGGTGGTATTCTGACTGTGGCTTACCGTAGCAGAAAACGCCAGTTTATCACGCATCAACGAAGTCTGGTAACTGATACTCGACGAAAAGGTGTTGGTGAGCATATCCTGAGTGGTCTGCGGATTGTATTTATTCATGGTGTTGGAGACAAAGTTCACGCTGGCGCTAAACCTGGATTTGGGCCGGGCCCGCGGATCCTGTACATGTGACCAGAATACCCTGAAATCTCTTCTTTTGGTAAAATTGGGTGTTTCGCGGATACCTTCGGTGTTGATGGCATAAGTGAAATTGAAGGATCCGTTATATTTATAGCGCTTCTTATAATTAAAGGTTGGTTTCAGGGCCCAGCTTCCCCGTGAATAAATGTCACCAATCAGCTTTAGTTCCATGTACTCGTTGATGCCGAAATAATAACCTCCATTTTCCAGATAAAACCCACGCTCTCTGGATTCCCCATAGGTGGGGATGAGGATGCCCGAAGTTTGACCCCGCTTGTTGGGGAAAAGTCCAAAAGGAAGCACCAGGGGAAGCGGCACATCTTCGATGGTGAGAAAGGCAGGGCCGGTTACAATTTTGTTGTTTGGAATTACCTTGGCCCTGGTAAATTTTATGCTAAAATGCGGATGTGGAAGGTTACAGGTAGTGTATCCGCCATGATTCAGGTTACTGACATTGTCCTTTAGTTTCTTCACCACTTCACCATGCAAATAACCTTGTCCTTCCTGGGTAATTACATTTTTAATGATGCCTTTGGTGGTTTTAAAATTGTAATCTATCTGCTCTGAAGTGAATTCCTGATCGCTTTCGCTGAAAACCGGTTTACCGATTTGCTTACCGGTAGAATCTATAAGCGGCCTCGCTTTTAAGATATTGGTTTTAAAATTCAGCTCAATAAAGCCGGCTGCCTGATGAATTTTCTCATATTTTATGTCGGCATCCCTATACATATACACTTTCGAAGATTCCAAATCAAGTACAATAGAATCGGTTGCAGAATAAACCACCTTGCTATCTATGGCTCCTTTCCGTTTTTTAAGCGTAGTTTGCATGGTGGCGCCGGTATCGGGCAATGCCGATGGAAAGCTCAGGGTATCCATGCTTATCACCAATGAATCTCCGGGACTTTGCTGGGCAAATACATCCGAAAAAAATGCCGGCAGCAGCAAGACAAAACACACCGCAACAGCTATAAGCATCAGCCAGCTTTTTATTTTATATGCGATGTATTTCAATTAATGCTAAATTTGTAAATGAATCCGGCCCTCCATTTCTGCTGATAAGCAGGATATGAGGGGTTAATTTTATGAAACGGAAAACCATCAGAAACGTGAGAACACTTGATTATAAACAACTTATGCAAACCTCGACCTACTCAACACGTGAAATTTTCCATGGTTCAAAACTAACTAAAATAAAGATGGTGTTAAAACGCATTTTTCTTTTATTTATTCTGTTAACCTTCTTCAATAGTTTACATACCACTGTTACAGGTCAACAGGTGCGCAAAGTAGTGATTGATGCCGGGCATGGCGGGCATGATCCCGGGGCAAGAGGGAAAAACTCCAGCGAAAAGGACATTGCATTAGCCATTGCCTTAAAAGCGGGTAAACTTATTGAGCAAAACCTTAAGGATGTTGAGGTGATTTATACCCGAAAAACCGACGTATTTGTAGAATTATTTCGCCGGGCACGCATTGCCAATGAAGCACGTGCGGATTTATTCATCTCTATTCATTGTAATGCCAATCCCTCAACTTCACCTTATGGTGCAGAGACTTATGTAATGGGCCTACACCGGAGCAATGCCAACCTGGCTGTAGCCCAGACTGAAAACGCTGCCATCTTGTTAGAGGATGATTATCATGTTCAGTATGAAGGATTTGACCCCACATCCCCTGAAGGATACATCTTTTTCAGCATGTTACAGAATGCCTTTATGGATCAGAGCCTTAACCTTGCTTCCGGCATTCAGCAGCACATGCGTACCGGTATTAATATTAATGACCGGGGAGTGAAACAGGCAGGCTTTTTGGTATTGTACAAAACAACCATGCCTTCGGTGCTGGTTGAAACAGGATTTATCAGCAATCTGAAGGAGGAGAAAATACTGAATTCGGCGGAGGGACAGCAGCGCTATGCTGAGGCCATTTACAGGGCAGTAAAGGATTATAAACAATCGGTCGAAAGGTATCTTGTTGCCGGCAAATCACCGCAGCTTCAGTCACCCCTTCCTGAACCTGAGGTAAATAATCCGATAACTGAAAATGATCAGGCAACCGTCACCGATGATGCGGTAAGCTTTAAGGTTCAGTTTATGATATCAAGAAATGAAATTAACACTGCTTCAAAACAGTACAAAAACATTGACAACATTGGGTACTACAAGCATCAGGGAATGTTCAAATATACAGCCGGGGAACTGGCTACCGAATCGGAAGCATTAAAATTGCGCAAAGCTATGGTTAAACGAGGCTATAGTGATGCCTTTGTCGTGGCATTTCGCAATGGAAACCGAATACCACTCGAAGAAGCCCGATTATTGTCCAAACCCTGATAAAGCGAAATCAAAGTATTGAGTAATGAAAAAAATTAAGATTAAATTATCACGTGAAATTAAGGCAGGATTATTCACGATAATCACCCTTGCTGCCTTTATCTGGGGCTTCAACTTTTTAAAGGGTCGGGATATCTTTGGTACCCAACGTACTTTTTATGCCGTATATGATAATGTGGCAGGGCTGATGACCGCTAATAGCATCACAATCAACGGACTGCAGGTTGGACAGGTAAAAGCCATTTATTTCAACCCCAACAACTCTGAAGAAGTTATCGTAGAATTGCTTCTTTCCAACGATGTAGCCATACCCTCAAATTCTGTTGCAAGGCTCTTCAGTTCCGACCTGTTGGGCACCCGGGGCATTCAGATTATTGCAGGTAATGCCTCCACCCTGGCGCAATCGGGAGACACGTTAACCTCAGTTATTCAGCAGAATCTGAAGGATGAGCTGAATGATATGGTAGAGCCTATTATGCAAAAAACAGAAAGCCTGATTACCACTTTCGACACCGTACTCTTTGCGGTTAATGATATTTTTAATCGGGAAACGCGCGAAAATCTTATTTCCAGTATAGAAAGTCTGCGCAATATCATTGTGAATCTGGAAGGCATAACCCATTCAGTGGACACTATGGTTGAAGGACAGAAAAACCGGCTGGCTGCCATTATTGCCAATGCTGAATCCATCACGACCAACCTAAAGAATAATAATGCAAACCTTACCAGGATAATAACCAACACTGCCCTTATTAGTGACACCCTCGCTCAGGCAGATGTGGGACAGGTGATGCGTCAGCTCCAACAATCGATGGCACGTCTTGACGATATAACCCAGCGCGTTGATCGGGGCGAAGGAACCCTTGGTCAGTTATTGAACAATGACACCGTATACAACGAACTGGAAAATTCATCCAGAGAACTGAAAGAGTTACTCCAGGATATCAAGCTTAATCCCGGACGTTATGTTCACTTCTCCGTTTTTGGTAGAAATCCAAACAAAAAACCTTACCAGGATCCGAAAGAAGAAGATAAAGAGGAATAAGCTGTTTTCTAAGTTTCTAAATTAAACGGAAGTTGAAAAAGTTTACTTAATTTTCAATTTCCGTTTTCTGATCTTTGTATCGCCGCTATCTGTTTTGCATCAATTTCTTTATGTTCTCAATCCTGCTACGGTTAAAAAAACCCATGGCATTACTTTATCCATAAAATATTTCCTCTAATTTTGTAGCTCAAAAAACACAGAATTATGGGAAGAGCATTTGAATTTCGCAAGGCACGTAAAATGAAACGCTGGGGCAATATGGCCCGGGTTTTCACCCGTCTGGGTAAGGACATTGAAATCGCTGTAAAGTCAGGCGGGCCTGATCCGGATTTGAACGCACGCCTCAGGTTGCTGATTCAAAATGCACGTCATGAAAACATGCCCAAGGAAAATGTGGAGCGGGCCATTAAGCGCGCTATTTCTAAAGATGCTTCCGATTATAAGGAGGTGGTTTACGAAGGCTATGGTCCCCATGGTGTTGCCGTGGTGGTGGAGACCGCTACCGACAATCCCACCCGAACCGTTGGCAATGTGCGCAGCTATTTTGTCCGCAATGGTGGAAGCCTCGGCACCAGCGGCATGCTTGATTTTCTGTTTGAACACAAATGCTCTTTCAGGGTTACCCCCAGGAATGAACTTGACATTGAATCCTTAGAGCTCGAACTGATTGATTTTGGCGCAGAAGAGGTATTTGCAGAAGATGATCAGATTATGATTTATGCTGAATTTTCCAACTTCGGACCTATACAGAAGTTTCTTGAGGAAAACAATTTCGAGATCATCTCCTTTGCTTTCGAACGCATCCCCAACGATATGAAGTCATTAAGCCCTGAAGAACAGGCAGATGTGGATAAAATGCTTGAACGTATGGAAGACGATGAAGATGTGATCAATGTGTTCCATAATATGGCGTGATCTGTGATCGGTGATCGGTAATCGGTGAGTTCTTTGTTTTTAGTTCTGGGTTCTGGGTTTCTCTCCAAGTTCTCCCCTTGTCTCCCCATTGGTCACTGAGCTTGTCGAAGTGCCCCCCATCCCCTTGTCTCTTTTCACGTAATCAGTAATCAGTGAT
>JAVEQP010000119.1:7906-9530 GCA_034007585.1 Lentimicrobium sp.
ACTACCTCAACAAAGTAACCGATCCACTCACCGGGCTGTCCACTTCGGCTTCAATATAACCGGGCACGGCGAAGCTGATGATATAGGTATATACTCCGGTGGGAGCAGGCATACCATTTACTGTACCATCCCATCCTGCATCATAGTCATTGGTTTCATAAACCTTTTGACCCCATTTGTTGTATATCTGCATAAAGAAGATGGAAGGCACTACATCACCGGTAAGCACGGGTTTAAACACATCGTTTAAGCCTGGTGTGCCCATGGGTGTAAAGGCATTCGGAATGCTCAGCGAAAGGGTACATGGTATGAGTGTAACTTTTGCTTCACCCGGACAGCCATAGGCGTTGAACACCCTTACGCTGTAATCTCCCGCTTCACGGGCAATAAAGGTCTGCAGCGGGCTGCCATCCTGCCACAGATAAGATTCATAACCGCTTCCGGCATCCAGCAAATGCTGTGTACCGGCACAAAGGATATTGTCATCATGACTGATTACAACTTTAGGTGCCGGGTTTACCTGCACAGACAACTGCTTGGTATCGGTGCAGTTTTCAGGGTTGGTGGCTGCAACGGTATACAAACCAGCCTGAGCAAGGGTAAGTGAATCAAATGCATAGCCGGGCAAAGAGGTATTGAATCCATCAGGTCCGGTCCAATGGATGGCAATCGACTGACCATCGGTTGAAATAATGTTAATCAGGGTGGAATCGCCTTCACAGAATTCACCCCCACCTTCGATGGTGGTAAGTGGTGCCGGCAATACTTCTACATTCTTACCCTGAACAAAGAGCGCAGGCAAGTTATAACCTTCCCCGGAATAAATAACATATTCCACGGTATTCCATATCAGGCTGCTGATTCCGGCGGAATTACCAATGAAATTAAGAGTAAACAGCGTATCACCAGAAGGAATGGTAATTGTCCCAGTGGAGATTGAACCACGCAGTGTCAATACGTTACCTGCGGCATTAAGCTGTGGGGACCACAACATGCCGGGGGTATTACTGACCACCTGATCAAAAATCAGTATGGAATTATCAAACGTCAGTTCAATACGTACGGAAACTACATCAATAAAGTTACGGGCTTCAATGGGGATCTCTATCGGGATGTTCAGACAGAACATTTGGTCTTCTACACCAAACTCAATATCGTTCAGCACTTTATTTCCAACTTCAAACACAACACTGTATTCACAACCATTTACATCGCGCACATAAGCGGTATGCGTATCAATGGTAAGGTCGGTAAATACATCGCCACTCTGCCATCCTAATCCATCTACCTGATATTCAAAAGGAGATGTGCCACCAACAACCACCAAAAGAACACTTCCGTTTGGCTGACCATTGGTCGCATTGGTTACTTCTGCATACAGATCATCAATACCAGGTGTATTGGTTAGAGTCAGCGGATTATTTGGCCATGAAATGGTGCAATTTTCATCGCGAACCATGACAGTGTAGTCGCCGCCACTCAGAGCGGTAAATTCATTCGTATTGATCCAGCTTTCTCCGCCATCAATGCTGTATTCAACCAAGCCGATACCCGTTGCAGTAATGGTTATGCTTCCATTACCCGTACTGCAGGTTTCATCGGTTGAAATTACATCAGCAATGGC
>JAVEQP010000120.1:0-9402 GCA_034007585.1 Lentimicrobium sp.
TTAAGCTTGCGCTGAGCAACAAACGCAATAAAGCAGATGATCTGAACAATGTGTTTGTAAAACCGGTAGTGATAAAAGGAGAAATCCTGCTATCATTTGTTTACCGGCATTTGACCAAAGATGTGACTAAAAATTTCAGCCTTGAAGAAGCAGTAGAAGAAATTACCCGTCTGTTGACCGACCGTTTTTTTAATGCCGACCTGTTTACTTCGGAGGCTGATTTTTCGTTGCTCAGCAATAAGCGCGGAAATTCAAAATTATTGAAAAAGCCGGCCAGTTCTACCGAAATCCCCCTGTTTAATCACGACAAGATTAAACGGCGCTTTATTCAGCCCGAAGGCAATATTTACCTGCGTGATTTGGGCGTGCTTACCGCTGACTTCAAGGTAAAGAATGATATGCAGGATAAATTCAAACAAATCAACAAATATGTTGAGATTATTGATGGCATACTGAAAGATACAGCGGAAAGTGAACCACTATCCGTGGTGGATATGGGTTCCGGCAAAGGCTACCTTACTTTTGCGCTGTATGATTATCTGAAGAAGAACAGGTCGGGTAATATCCGGGTAACCGGGGTGGAGTTTCGCCCTGATTTGGTGGAGAAATGCAATAAAATTGCAGTAAATGCCGGATTTGAAGGACTCAATTTCACAGAAGGTACCATCGAAAAAGCGACCCTTTCGGATTTCAATATGCTGATTGCCCTTCATGCCTGCGATACCGCCACCGATGAAGCCATTTACCGCGGCATCAAAGCCAAAGCCCCGGTGATTGTTTGTGCGCCATGCTGTCATAAGCAAATCCGTAAGCAGATGAAGCCCGACAATATACTGAAAGAGATCACCCGTCACGGCATCCTCGAAGAGCGACAGGCCGAAATGCTCACCGACACCCTCCGCGCCCTGATTATGGAGGCTTATGGCTACAAAACCCGGGTGTTTGAATTTATCGCTACTGAGCATACCCCAAAAAATGTTTTGATCGCAGGAGTCAGCAAGAAAACGCTGACAAAACCGAATCAACAAATAATGGAGAGAATCCACCAGTTAAAGGCGCAGTTTGGGATAGAACAACATCATTTGGAAAAGCTACTGAATATATAGAGGGAGAAAACATTCAGGGATAGATTTGATTAAAACGTCCATTTGGCGCCAAGGGTGGGGTTCAGACGAAAACCTTTGACACCTCCGAAATTATAACCAATTTCAATTTCAGAGCCAACGGAAATGTGTTCGGTAAAATTATACCACAACTGAGGTTCAGCCATAAAAATATATTCCGTAGTGCTATACCGCTCACCTTCCGGGAAAAGCATATCTTCTTTCCAGAAATCAGCAAAGCCGGTGAAAGTCAGCTTTTTGTTCAGCATATGCATATACCAGACTGCCGTGAACTGAAACGAGGCATCATGCTTTTCACGGATATACTTATACAACAACTGAAAAGTGATGCCGCGGGTAAAATCCTCATTATTAAAGTTGTAATCTAACCCGGCCAGCCAGGCATCATTAATCTGATAAGCCCCGAAAGATTTGCCTGCATAATATTGACCAAAGCCACCATTGTATTCCACATGCGCAGCCAGCGGGCCTTTCCCCAGATTAAAGCTGCGTGCAATTTCAAAATAGGCAAGACTAACTCCTTTTATTTCGCCTACATCATAGTCCATATCCACAAAGAAGAAGGTACTGCCCCACTTGTCGGGCTTGAACATCTCTACGGTAGAGGTAAGGTATTTGCGGTCTTTGCCGAAATCATAATGCAATTGCAGATTTTGTGCTGAAAGCCAGGAAGTTAGCAACAGCAATGCAGATAAAAAGGAAACCTTTTTCATGTAAATTTAATTAAAATTGAGGGTGCAAAAATAATGCAATAGGTTTGCCGTTTAGAAAAGGCCGGACAAAATCCCCTGAAAGTTGCAGGAAATTTATCCTTTGTGAAGGTTTTCAACTTAGCTTATAATTCCTCAATCTCCTTATGATAATCAAACTGCAGGTCCTCGTGCAGCGCGGCCACTGCTTTTTTGATTTTTATCACCTGGTTTTGATACAAATTATTCAGGGAAGTTACCCGCTGATATTTGATTCCGGAAGTATTTAAGGTTTGGCAAAAAAAGAGCAACAATTCAACTTCTGTTTGTTTTTGACTGGAATACCGTATGTATTTGTTGGTGGTTCTCAGAATTTTGCGAATGCTTTTGCGCACGTAAAACATATGAGAGGTGTTGATTTCCTCAAATTGTGCCTCTATCCGGGCTTTTACACTTTTTATAAATGCTTCTTCATCCCCGGCATCAAAAATCAGGTAGCTCAACAACTCCTTATTCTCTTTGCTGTATTTGGCCAGCCGCAGACAAAGCTGTGACAGCTCTTTGGGTGGTAGCAGGTCTAATTCTTTTCTTAACGTACTGATGGAAGCAGGTTTTATCATCTTTTACCGTTTTTTAATGGCTGTAGAAGGTATTCCAGCCCATTAAGCTTTATTTCATACATGGTTTGCAGCAACATGCCAAGCTTGCCTTCAGGAAAGCCTTTTCGCTGGAACCACTCCAGGTATGATACCGGCAAATTGCAAAGTACGGTTCCTTTGTATTTTCCGAAAGGCATGCGCATTTCGACGAGCTGAAGCAGAAGTTGAGGATCGGGACCCATTTTTTGTTGATTTGTTGATTTGTTGATTTGTTGAGAGTAAGCAACCTAACAGGTTTTCTACTAACCTGTTAGGTTTTCTTAGGGCAGGGCGACTGGTTTTTTTATTTGTTTCCCGAATCGCTACGCTCTCGGGATTTCGCTATGCTCAAGATTTGTTGAGTTGAAAATTAGAAGCAGGGGCATTTTACCCTCCCCAACCCTCCCTATGAACAGGGAGGGAGCGGATTCTGCTTCGTAAAAGGCAATATTGCTTTATTTAAACCGGTTAAGTCCTCCCCTTTTTCTTAGGGGGAGTTAGAGGGGGTATAAAGACTACCATTTTTTCTTGATTTGATGATTTGTTAATTTGATGCTTGTCAGCCTCAGGCGGACGCAGCGGGCAGGTGCTGAATCCAGGCTCTATTTCAATGAAAGTATAAACGATTCCAGCGGTTTAACCTCCATTTTAACCTTACCGGTTCCTCCCGAAATCGTCAAATCAAACTCTTTCTGCTGATAAAGCCGGTCTTTAAATTTGTATTCTCCCTCTTTGAGCCCCCACTTATCAATCAGATCGGCGGGTAGTTGCAGTTCGTAGCTGTCGGTAATGGCATCTTTGAAGTTTGTTACCACAATCAGATGTTCATCATCGGACCAGCGGGCAAAGGCAAAAGCTTTGTCATAATAACCGGCGGTATTCATCCGGTTGTAGGCGTGAATTTCCTGATAATGGCCCATCATGGCCGTGCTGCTGAGGGTAAAGTTAAGCAAACGCTGATAGAAATCGCGTAACTCCTTTTCTTCGACGGAAAGTTGTCCGCCATCAAATTTCCCATTGTTCATCCACCGCTGATGGGCGGGCACTCCCCAGTAATCGAAGATGGTGGTTCGGGTGGCACTCCCAAATCCCGGATTGCCATCTCCCGGCTCGCCTACTTCCTGACCAAAGTAAATCATCGTAGGTGAGGTTCCAATGGTGGCACTTACTACCATGGCCGGTTTGCCTTTCAAAGCATTTCCTGCAAAAGAGTGGCTGGCGATACGCTGTTCATCGTGGTTTTCCAGAAAATGAAGCATATGTGGCTCAATATCAGCCAATCCCTGCTGAATGCCCACCAGGTTATCGGCAGAGCCATGCCCCTGTATGATGAATTTCAGGGTGTCGTATAACTCTACTTTGTCATAGAGAAAATCCATTTTGCCTAGATGAATATAATCGCGGTAACGGGCGGGATTATACACTTCGGCCAGCAGAAAAGCATCGGGATTTCTCTTTTTAATGGCTGAATTCATATAACTCCAAAATTCCACCGGCACCATTTCGGCCATATCGTAACGAAATCCATCTATCCCAAAATCGATCCAGTATAGTGCGATATCCCTGAATTTCTTCCAACTATCGGGTACATCCTTATCCTGCCAGAAGGCAAGGTGCTCTGACGTTGTTTTCCGGTTGAAATTTTCAGGAAGGGTATCAAAATCATAACTTCCATCATGGCGAACCCCATAATTGATTTTCACTGTTTCGTACCAATCATAAAAGTCGGGCTGAGCCAGCCTGGAACCGTTCCCGGTCCATTTGGCCGGGTTTTCGTAAAAGCGACCATCGATCATGGAATGCTCTTCCCCGCCAAGCGGCTGATAATTATGAAGCGGGGTGGGCACGATAAAGGATTTATCGGGAATATAATAGAAGTTGTTGTCGCTTGCATATTCCACCGAAGTGTCATCAGAAGTGCCAAAATCCTCCACTCCCTCCGGGTTAGAAACCGAATGATAGCTTCTGGCCACATGGTTGGGTACAATGTCGATGATTACCTTAAGTCCATGCTTGTGGGTTCGCTCTACCAGAGCTTTAAATTCGTCGAGCCGCTTTGCCGGATCCACGGCCAGATCGGGATTCACATTATAATAATCCTTCACTGCATAAGGCGAACCGGCCCGGCCTTTCACCACATCGGGATCGTCGTTGCTGATGCCATAGGCTGTATAATCCCTGATCAGCGCGTGATGCGGTACCCCGGTGTACCAGATATGGGTAACGCCCAATGCCTTAATTTCCTCAAGCGCCTTATCGGTGAAATCATTAAATTTTCCCACTCCATTCTCTTCAATGGTACCCCAGGGCTTGTTGGTAGTGTTGGTATTTCCAAACAGACGTGTAAATACTTGATATACGACTACTTTGTGGTTCTGATTCATAAATTTATTCTTTTTTTCCGTTGAAGTGCCTTTGCAGGAAAGAAATGCAACAGGCAGCATAAACAGCACGACCCATCGGCGGATTTTCATCATAAGCGGTTGATAAATTTGCAAGTTCAAAGGTACAGGAAAAAGTGTTTCCGCCATCTTATATCAAAGCATTACCTTTGCAATTCCGTAAAACCGCCTGTTTATGAACTTATATAAACTACTGTTCTTGTTGATTTGGATCCCCTTAACTTCCATGGGTCAGGTTACTTTTGTCGTCACCGGCATTCCTGCCAATACGCCCCCCGGTGATAGCTTGTACATCGCCGGAAACTTCACCAACTGGGAACCGGGGGTTTCTGACTTTGTGATGCATAAAAATGCTCAGGGTAAATGGGAAATTACCCTCGCTTTGCAGCCGGAGGGTACCAGCATACAGTTTAAATTTACCCGGGGAAGCTGGGAAACCGTTGAAAAAGGGGCCAATGGCGAAGAGATTTCCAACCGTACTTTTACTTATGGCAATGGCGAAACCGTAAATGTGAATATCCTCAACTGGGCCGGGGGCGGTACAAACCCATCCACTGCCGCGGCAAATGTCAGCACAATGGATGAGCCTTTTTTTATGCCTCAGCTCAACCGCTACCGCCGCATCTGGATATACTATCCGCCTGATTATGAGGCTTCCCGCAAAAACTATCCGGTGCTGTATATGCATGATGGCCAGAACCTGTTCGATCAGCAGACTTCGTATGCGGGTGAATGGGAAGTGGATGAAACCCTGAACGAACTTTTTGAGCTGGGGTATGAAGTACCTATCGTGGTTGGAGTGGATAATGGCGGCGTTAACCGCACTGAGGAATACACCCCATGGGTAAATCCGGGCTATAGCAGTGGAAACGGAGAGGCTTATATGCAATTCATCGTTGAAACGCTTAAGCCATATATCGATGCCAACTTTCGCACCCTGCCCGATAGGGAAAATACAGGCATTATGGGCAGCTCACTGGGCGGTTTAATCTCGCATTTTGGTGTGTTTCAACATACAGAAGTATTTGGAAAAGCCGGTTTGTTTTCGCCTTCATACTGGTTCTCGGATTCGGTATGGGCTTTCACGGCATCTGCTCAAGCCGGCCATTGGCTGCGTGTTTACCAGATGTGTGGATCGGCAGAAGGGAGTAACACCGACGTTAATATGCTTCGCATGAGTGATTCATTGATTGCCATTGGTTTGCCTGAAACCAACATTAAAAATGTGGTTATCCCGGGAGGTCAGCACAATGAAGCCTTATGGCGCGGGCAATTCAGGGCTGCGTATCTCTGGCTTTTCCAGGGCGCACCCAGCAGCCTGAATAAGAATGAAACCGGTGGCTGGATGCTGTATCCCAACCCTGCCGGCGATCAGTTACGCATTGAACATGCTGATGGCTTATCCCCCGATACCGTCGTCGTGTACAATCAGTTCGGACAGATAGCCGCAGAGTTAAAGCCCAATGCCACCGGTACTTACAACGTGAGCAGCTTTCCCAAAGGCAATTATTTAGTGGTACTTACTTCAGGCAATAAAACCAGACATTTAAAGTTTGTAAAGCAATAAGATCATCTCGTGATTATTCCTTTTCGGGGATGGTGCGATTAACCTATCTTTGTAGTTGTTTTCATCGCTATTCTGCATGCGTCATTTTATTCTGCTTTGTACTTTGCTGATTTTTGGGTCGGCGTTGTTTGCCCAGGCGCTGGGTACCGTGGGCGACAACGACGAACGTTCTCCCGATACGGCATCCATTTATTTTTTCCATGCCACTGAACGCTGGCCCGGGCAGACGTTGCAACGCATAAACGACACCCTGCTTACCGGATTGCAGTTTTATGATCCCATAGAAGGCAGTTCACGTATAAATGGAGTGAATGGAAACATAGGGCTTGCCTACCAGTCGTTAATTTTTGACTTTGAGCCCGGAAATGATTTCAGGTTTTCGCCTTACTCTTTTGATTTATATCGAATGAGTAATCAAAATATAAGGTATTATCATGTTTTCGGACCGTTTACCAATGTTTTTTATTCCTTTGGTACAGGCAAATCCCAGCTCTTTTCCATTACCCATACGCAGAACCTTACCAAAGGATTTAGTGCAGGTATTGATTTAAACATCATCAATTCTATCGGATTATACAACCGGCAAAAATCGGACAATGTTTCAGTGGCTTTTCAGGTGCAATTTGTTTCACCTAACGAGCGCTATGTAGCCTTCAGTAATTTTCACTCTAACCGGTTCAGATGGCGGGAAAATGGCGGTATTGTTTACGATTCATTATTCACCGAAAATATAGAAACCGACCGAAAGCGCATTCCTATCCGGCTTCAGTCTGCTGACAATCAGATTAAAGAAAACGCCCTGTTTGTTCGCCAGTTTTATTATATCGGTCGCAATCCGCAACAAAAACATACCCCAACATCTGACTCAGCGGTTGGAATTAACGATTCGCTTCGTGGGCCGAAACCAGCTTTTGACATGAGCCAGAAGCCGGAAGGACACCGCTATTTCAATCCTGAGCGTACTGACTTCTTTAGTCACACTTTTAAATACAATCAACACTCATTCCTTTACAAAGATCAAAAGCCGGCATCGGGGTATTATCCTGTTATTTACCGCGATTCACTCCTCACCTATGACTCTTCAGCCTATCACGAATTTATCAACGAGCTGAGTTTTGAAGGAGGTATTGGCCGGGCCAGAGGAAGCGGGAAAGCCTTGCTGCTCAAAGCAGGGTTTGAACATGCACTTACCATTTATACCAACGATACGATAAAACGGACTTTTAACCGGGTGACTACCTTCGGATACCTTTCGGCCAATGCATTTGGATTGGCCAGGGCCGAAGGTTATCTCTGGTTCACAAGTGGGGCGCCTTTTAACGGCGATAAAGGAGTAAGTGCCATGCTCACTTTACCGGCCTATGACAATTCCAAGAGCTGGGGTAATCTCTCTGCTTCACTTTCATTGCATTCGCTGCAACCTGATTACCTGATGCAGTTTCATTCAGGCAATCATTTTGCCTGGGAAAATACCTTCGGTCAGCAAAATATTCTCAGCGGCAAAGCCAATTATCGCTGGCGGCATTTAAGCGCAGGCATAAACTTCTACAATCTTGATGGCTGGGTTTATTTCGATACAGCAGCCCTGCCGGCACGTTCGGGAGATGCCATAACTGTAACCCAGATTTATGGTTTTTCACGCATACCCCTTGGTGGCTTTACGCTGGAAGCCTTTGGTATCTGGCAAAAAACAAACAAGCCCGACCTTATGCCCCTGCCTGAACTGGCCGGACGAATCACCGCCTATTATCAATTGGCACTCTTTAAAAGAGCATTGCATTTACAGGCGGGAACTTCCTTACTATACAATACCGCCTTCAATGCAAATGCTTATATGCCAGCGCTCCGCTCATTTTACCTTCAGCAAACGGTTGAAACAGGGAATTATCCTTACCTGGATGTGTTTATTAACTTCAGGGTAAAGCGGGCACGCATGTTTGTGGTGCTTGAACATGCCAACAGTGGATTAAATGGCTACGAATATTTTATGGTGCCCAAGTATCCCATGGCAGACCGGGCGTTCAGGTTTGGAGTTACCTGGATGTTTTACGATTAAAATAACTTTAACAACCCAACTATGAAAAAAATCATGTTTGGCCTGGTTATATTCGCTGGCTTCTTAAGGGCTACAGCGCAGGACGATCCGCAAAAAGCGCTAAAGTTTAGTGGTGAAGTGGTGAAGACGTTTACCATTGACTATTTGCTTTATCAGCCTAAAGGCAATAATGTGGATGGAAATACACAGTGGCCATTGCTGGTATTTTTGCATGGTTCAGGGGAGAGAGGTGGTGATCTGGAAAAAGTTAAAGTGCATGGGCCGCCAATGCTGATTTCAATGGGTGAGAAATTCCCCTTTTTTGTATTGTCGCCCCAGTGTCCCGAAGGAATTGACTGGGATACGGAATCACTTCACGCCTTAATCCGGCAAGTTGTTTCCACTTATAATATAGATGAAAGACGTGTGTATGTTACGGGTTTGAGCATGGGTGGCAGGGGTACCTGGGATCTGGCTTTTGCACATCCTGATTATTACGCGGCTATTGCACCGGTTTGTGGTCCGGTTGACCGGAACTATGGAGAAAGAGCCTCAGAACTTAAGGAGATGGCCATATGGGTATTCCATGGCGCCATGGATAATGTGGTACCTATTGCTCCGGCGGCCATGCTGGTAAACGAACTGCATAAGGCAGGGAGTCAGGCTAAATTTACCATTTATCCTGATGCCAACCACAATAGCTGGACGGAGACTTACAACAATCCACAGTTATACGAATGGTTGCTTAAGCAGAAACGCAGGTAAAAGCTGGATGAAAAAAAGCCCGGAACTCAAGAAAGTCCGGGCGGGGAAGATATATGGAGAGAGAAAGTTCTTAAAAGGTGTATCGTATAGAGAGGGCTACACCATCGCCCCACCAGTGGTGGTCACCAACCAGATTAAAGGCCGGCTTCCAGTCGAGGGCCAGGTTAAAAGGTACTTCGGCA
>JAVEQP010000020.1:0-43874 GCA_034007585.1 Lentimicrobium sp.
GAGGATTGACCTATTAGGTTTTCTTCTAACCTGATAGGTCTGGGTGATTTGTGGATTTGTTGATTTGAAGATTTGATGATTTGAGGATTGACCTATTAGGTTTTCTTCTAACCTGATAGGTCTGGGTGATTTGTGGATTTGTTGATTTGAAGATTTGATGATTTGAGGATTGACCTATTAGGTTTTCTTCTAACCTGATAGGTCTGGGTGATTTGTGGATTTGTTGATTTGAAGATTTGATGATTTGAGGATTGACCTATTAGGTTTTCTTCCAACCTGATAGGTCTGGGTAATTTGTGGATTTATTGATTTGAAGATTTGAGGATTTGATGATTTGAGGATTGACCAACCCTGACAGGATTAACCCTTTCAATTTGCGGGAGACCTTCCGGCAAGGTGAAAACTCTCCGAAAGATCGCCAACCCGCCTAAGGCGGTTAGGCTAAAATTTAAACCACGGCCTTTCGGGCCCCA
Organism: Lentimicrobium sp.; assembly: GCA_034007585.1. Classification (GTDB taxonomy): domain Bacteria; phylum Bacteroidota; class Bacteroidia; order Bacteroidales; family Lentimicrobiaceae; genus Lentimicrobium. Next base: position 474 of record JAVEQP010000020.1, read on the forward strand.
TTATGCCCATGGGTATCATTAGCAATATAATCAAAAAGGCAATAAGGCTCCAGATAAACATGGTGCGATGTGACAGTCGGGGGGTAGCTTTCTTTTTGGCCAGTATGCTGCCGGTCTGGGCCAGGGCAATGGCTATGAAGTTCATCAGTGAATGTTCCATTGCCCAATAGCGTATGGATGCATCCTTCATGGCGGCCCCGAAATCCTTTAAAGCCAGGGCAGTTATAGGACTCAGCACAAAATAAAGCAGCAATCCAATCAGCAATTGCAGATGAAGGCTACTGATAAAAATAATATTGATGGGTTTGGCTTTGCCCGGGAAAGCAGCATTTTCTCTGCTTCCTGACCAGGCATACCATAAGGTGAGCAGACCAAAGATAAGGATTATCCAGCGGTTCCAGGAGTGGAAATAAAGTGAAATGAGGTAGATGTTATGCATGATTTGCGTGTGTTAGATTTGTTTTTATTCCTAACATTGCAAACCCGCTTTGGTTCAGTATCTCCTGGAGATTTAGTCCCAATTACTTACCTCATGTCAATTTCATCCACGCCGGGATACTGAGAAGCATTAAAGGTGAAGAGGTTATCGGCAAAAGGAAGGTCAGTTTCAAACTTATGAACGGCATAGGTATAAATGCTGCCATTTTTATCATAAATTGCAATCTGCTGAACCATTTTCCGTGACTTATCAATGGTTATGATTACCTTGTTAAAGGTTTTTTTCTGGAGTGGAATCAGCTCAATAATTTGCTGTTTGGCGGTTTCACTGGCAAGTTTGGCTTTGTAGTTTTCGGTGTATGAGCTGAGCAGATTGGTAGGTGTAAAACTATCTTCGCCGGAATCGGCATTGTTGATCTGAACTTCATTGGCATCTTTCAGGTAAGTCCAGGATGTTTTTCCATCGCTGATAATGTCCTGCCCGGAAAAGGTGAGTTTATAGCGGTCTCCTTTAGAGATAAGCACTCCTTTAAAACTATCATTGATATTTTGAGCCTTGTTTATCATGGTATAATCAAACTCAATACGTATGGTTTTGTAGGATTTTGTTTTAGCAGAAACCTCATCGAGTATGGTCTGTGCTTTTTTGTCGTTTTGCGCAAAAGTGCCAACTGCCAGCATCACAGCCAGCAAGGATACGAAATATTTTTTCATTGAATAATGGGTTAAAAATTCTGGTTTGGATTGTTTTGTTCTCTATCCTTCAAAAACTGTTCCAAAGCGAACGCGTTGGCAATTTTTACATCACGTGCCTTGCTGCCTTCATTTGGTCCAACGATGCCGGCAGCCTCGAGCTGATCAATGATTCGGCCGGCGCGGTTATATCCCAGCTTTAGTTTCCGCTGCAAAAGAGAAGTACTGCCCTGTTGGGTATCCACAATGAGTCGGGCTGCATCTTCGAACAATTCATCGCGCTCCAGCGGATCAAAATCCTGTTCTTTATGATCCTGTTCATCCGCATATTCCGGAAGGTAATAGGCGTCCGGATAGGCGCGCTGGCTACCAATATATTCGGTAATTCTCTCAATTTCAGGGGTATCCACAAAGGCGCATTGCAGTCTAATCAGGTCACTGCCCGTAGAAAGAAGCATATCGCCCCGTCCAACCAACTGGTCGGCTCCTCCGGTATCGAGGATGGTGCGGGAGTCAATTTTTGATATCACCCTGAAGGCGATGCGGGCCGGGAAGTTGGCTTTGATGGTTCCGGTAATAATGTTTACCGAGGGGCGCTGGGTGGCAATAACCAGATGAATGCCAATGGCCCGGGCCAATTGTGCTATCCGGGTCAGGGGGGCTTCTATTTCCTTACCTGCCGTCATAATGAGATCGGCAAATTCATCGATCACCACCACAATATAAGGCAAAAAGCGGTGTCCATTCAATGGGTTGAGCTGGCGGGCCACAAATTTGGTATTGTATTCCTTAATATTTCTTACCTGGGCATCCTTAAGCAGGTCGTACCGGTTGTCCATCTCAATGTTGAGAGAGTTGAGCGTACGTACCACCTTGCGGGTGTCGGTAATGATGGCTTCTTCTGAATCGGGCAGTTTGGCCAGAAAATGTCGCTCAATTTTTGAGAACAGCGTGAGCTCCACTTTTTTGGGGTCAATCATCACAAATTTAACCTGAGCGGGATGCTTGGTATAAAGTATGGACGCAATAATGGCATTTAGTCCCACCGATTTTCCCTGTCCGGTAGCTCCGGCCATAAGTATGTGAGGCATGCGGGTAAGGTCAGCAACATACGGCTCATTTTGTATGGTTTTGCCCATGCCGAAAGGCAATTCCATTTTGGTATGCTGGAATTTCTCCGATCCGAAAATAGATTTTAAGGGGACAATTTCCGGGGAGAGGTTAGGTACCTCAATCCCAATGGTTCCCTTACCGGGAATGGGCGCGATGATGCGGATACCCATGGCGGCGAGGCTCAGGGCAATGTCATCTTCCAGGTTGCGAATCTTTGAAATACGGACACCCGGTGCCGGAATAATTTCGTAAAGGGTTACGGTGGGGCCTATGGTTGCTTTTATCTTTTCGATGGAAATACCATAATTGCCCAGGGTATTGACAATCTTATCCTTGTTTGATTCGAGTTCCTCCTTTTTTACACTCGTGCCGGCCCCGGACTGATAGTCGTCGAGCAGCCCAAGTTCAGGCATACGGTAGTTGGCCAACTCCAGGGTAGGATCATAAGGAGTATCTATGGTAAATCGTTCCGGCTGCTTGTTATAAGTACTTTCTTTAGTCGTGCCCTTCGCGGATTCAGAAGCATTCTCTATGGTAAATTCCACCTCCTGCTCCGTTGGTTTTTGCCTGATCACTGTTTCGGAAGGTTTCTGAGTGATGAGCATCTCCGTGTCAGCCTCTTCATCCGTATCGCTTACCGCGAACTCTACCGTGTTGTATTTATCCACAGGCACAGGGCCGTTGGTGGTGCGCAGGTTTTTTACACGCTGCGTTTCTTCTTCCGCTTCAACTTTTTCTTGTTGTTCGGGACGTTCCGGCCATTTTAACGACAGGTTAAACCCCACAACCAGAATAAGCAGCAGCGCAAAGAATAATGCGATGCCTGCTCCGGTGTTACCAAGCAGACCATTGAGCCACAAGGCTCCCTGATGTCCGGTAATACCGCCCAAAATAGACCATTCGCCGCTGCGAAAGATAAAACCCAGGGCTACGGGCAGCCAGATGATACCCAGCAAACTTTGCAAAAAAGTTTTGCGTATAGGCAGCAGTTCTACTCCCGGCATAAGTTTCAATCCGGAAATCAACAACATCAATACCACAAAATAAGCCGCAATGCCAAATCCTTTTTTTATAAAAAATACCGAAAGTGCGGCACCAAGGCGTCCTCCCCAGTTTTCGGTATGCAGGTCGTTGTCAAACAGTATTTGCCTGAATGAGGCAGCGGAGAGGGCATCATCACTGCCAAAGGTAAAGTGGGTAAATAAAAACGACGAAAAAGCAACCAGCATATAGAGCGATAGCAGGATCAGAAAAAACCCGACCAAACGTTTAATTCGTCCATCTGCAGGTAATTTAATGCCTTCAGTGTTGCGAATCTTTCTGGTGGAGCTTTTCTTCGGAAGGGCATCAGATCCACGCTTTACATTGCTTTTTTTTAGCGTGTTGCTTTTCCTGCTCATAAATTCTATCGGCTTTCAGATTAAAATGCAAAAATAACAAAAACCGGCAGGATTTCACAGTAATGTCTTTTGATGGTGTCAACAAAAGCCTGCAAAGCCTGCCGGCAGTATAAAATGGATGCGGTTAATTGCCGCCAAACATCTGTCGGAGTTGCTCCGGGGTCATTTCCTCATATCCTGAAGGTACCGACAGATCTTTAGAGGACACCCGGGTCTTTTCAATGCTTTTGGCCACCATGTGCATGTTGCGGCCCTGCATCTTAAAGGTAAATTCCAGAGGTATACCGGGGAGAGTGCGGTACTCATTGTCGTAAAATAGTTTGTTTGATCCCAGTTCTTCTGAAAAATATACAACAATGGGGTCGGCTTTACTTTTTTCATCTCCAAATGAAATTTCAGCCCTCTGGCATTTGTACCCCGCAATCTCTTTGGTTTCGGGCGTAACCTTTACCTCAGGTTCTTTGCCTGCAGGGGGAGTGCCTTTCTGAGGCTTTAGCATTACTTTTTTGCCCATCATTTCAAGCAACACGGTAGTGGTTTTGGCTCCGGGATCAATAATCATGGACTGATTCATTGAAGTCATGGCCACATCGAATTTAACGAGTTCGCCATTGGTGGTCATAATTACCTTTTGCGGAAGGTTAGCCATTTGTGCGGGTTCAATATTCATACCCGGATAGGTAACATCGTAGATAATGATGCCTTTAAAGGTGCCACCTTTTTGAGCATCTGCCGGTGTGCTGAGCATAATGGCGGTAATCAGCGCCATTAGGGTGAAGAGTTTTTTTGTCATGAGTGTTAATTTTAAGCATGTATTATTTTGAATCCTCTTTGTGGATGACAATCTTTTCGATGATATCGCCCGCTTTTATTTTGTCGATTATCTCCAGTCCTTCGTAAACTTTACCAAAGCAGGTATGGTTGCGGTCGAGATGTTGGGTGTTCTGGCGGTTTAGACAGATGAAAAACTGGGACCCCCCGGTATTTCTTCCGGCATGTGCCATAGAAAGTACGCCACGGTCATGGTGTTGGTTATCGCCATCCAGTTCGCAATTAATGGAATACCCTGGTCCACCCATGCCGGTACCCTGGGGACAGCCGCCCTGGATTACAAAATCGGGGATTACGCGGTGGAAGGTGAGCCCATTATAAAAGCCGCTTTCTGATAACTTTACAAAATTTTCAACGGTTTTTGGCGCATCTTTATCATAAAAGTTGACTTTCATCAGGCCTTTATTGGTGTGGATTTCAGCAGTTGTCATATTTTTAAAGGTATTTGGTTTAATGAATAGTTCTGAAAATTTTATTGAAACGGATTTTTCCATTGAAGAGCGGTTTGGACTTATCCAGCGAAAGCCAGACAAATACGGCTTTCCCAACAATGTGGTCATAGGGTACGAATCCCCAAAAACGGGAGTCAGCGGAATTAAGGCGATTGTCACCCATCATCCAGTAATAATCCATTTTAAAGGTGTACTCGGTGGCCGGCTGACCATTGATTAGGATTTTGTCACCCTCAATGCGCAAATCGTTGAGTTCATAGTTTTTTATGATGCGTTCGTATAAAACAATATTTTTGGCGTTGATCTCAACAGTGGCCCCTGCTTTAGGAATAACGAGCGGTCCAAAATTATCCACATTCCAGGCGTAGGCCGAATCAAATGGAAAGATATAGGGTTGCCAGTAACCTGAGGGTTGAATGATCTTTTGTACTTCTTTAACATTGATAAAGCCCTTGAGTTTGGCGGCCGCCTCATTGGTAAGCGTCATGACCAGCTCATTGGGACCGGCCATCATTACTTCTTCAGTAATATCCAACTTGTCCAGCGCCATAGGATTTATGCGGGAGCCATCGGTGCGCAACAGATACTTAAACTGAGCCTCTTTGGGCAGCTCTACAAGTCTGGAATCTATAAATACTTCCTGATTAATAATTTGCAGGGTGTCGCCGGGCAATCCAATACAACGTTTAATGTAATTTTCCCGCTTATCCACCGGACGATAGACTACCTCCCCAAAGTTAACCTGATCGTTCCATACACGTTTGCGCGAATAATCACGCACCAGGGCATAATAGCTTTGGTTTTGAACCCTTAATGCCACGGTGTCGCCATCAGGGTAATTGAAGACTACCACATCGTTGTGCTTAATGGTGGTGGTTCCCGGGAAACGGTAAAAGGGCAGTTTTATCCATTCTACATACGATTTGGTGCTTTCGGTAAGTGGAAGGGTATGGTGCACAAAGGGGAAAGCAAGCGGAGTAATGGGCACTTTGGGGCCATAGGCCATTTTGCTCACAAAAAGGAAATCGCCTACCAGCAATGATTTTTCCATGCTAGAAGTAGGAATGGTGTATGCTTCAATCATGAACACCCGGATAATGGTGGCGGCAATCACGGCAAAAAGAATGGCATCAACCCATTCACGGGTGGCCGTTTTTTTAATTTTAATCCGCTCTGCAGGTGGAATGTATTTATCGGCAAATTTCGTGCCCAGCCAGGGAAGGTAAATATAAGGAAACAATACCGCGAGGGCCTGCTGTCCAAGGCCGTGGATATTATAACATTTCAGGGTTTCAACCACCATCAGCATCACAACGAAAACATTGATGAAGGGGATGAGCAGGAAAATATACCACCACAAGCCTTTGTTGATGATTTTCAGCCAGATAAAGTAATTGAACAGGGGAACCGCTGACTGGTAACCCTTAAATCCGGCTGTTTCAAATGTTTTCCATAGCAATACCGGGAAAAAAATCAAAATGAGTAAAATAATGATGGTTGGTGCCATAAATTTGAATTTAGGATTACATGGATGTTATTTTAGCCTGACCGGGGTTAAGCTTTTAATTTCTTTGACCATTAGCGGCATGTGCGGTTACAGTTACGTCTGCAATATTAACATTTATTAGGCATTTATACCATATCGGCCATTAAATCCTTCATTTGAAAGAAGCCGTTGCGACCCTGCATCCATTCGGCAGCCAATACGGCTCCAAAAGCAAAACCGCTGCGATTGTGTGCCATGTGATGCATTTCAATGGTGTCATCCTTACCTTGCCATTTAACAATATGTGTGCCGGGAACTTCACCCTGACGGATACTGAATACCGGAAGTATATCTCCGGATGCTGCTTCACCCTTACTCCATTGATTATAGCGTGGATTTTCATCAATAATCTGACTGGCAAGGGCGATGGCTGTTCCACTCGGGGCATCCAGCTTATGGATGTGGTGGATTTCCTGTATTTCAGCCCTGCTGTCAGCTTGAATTTTCATGAGCTTTGCCAGTCGCCGGTTAAGCTCAAAAAAGATATTCATGCCCGGACTGAAGTTGGGAGCGTAAAAAAATGGAACTTTGAGTTGCCGGCTTTTTTCTATGGCTGCTGCAAGCTTTTCGGGCCAGCCCGTGGTTCCTGAGATGAGCACTATTCTGTGGCTGAAGCAAAGGTCTGCCACATCAGGAGCAGATTCAGGAGTGCTGAAGTCAATTACAGCATCCGGCTTTCCCGGAAGGGCAGACAGCCTTTCCCAATCCCGGGTGGTATCAAACTGCGCCAATATGCTGTGCCCGCGATGCAGGGCTGTTTTTTCCACTTCATGCCCCATACGGCCATATCCGGAGATCAGTATCTTCAAAGGCTTAAAATTTTAAACACAATCTGATGCCTTGCGCTCCGCCGACAAAATTTCCGTCCGGAGCTGGAAGCCAGGCCGGTTCCAGGTGCATGCTCAGATTGTCAGAAACATCATAATCAAAAAAATGGGCATCTACCGTGGCATCCAGCACATTTAATATGTACCAGACTGCCGAGTAGATAATATTTAATTCCACTTTACGGCGATAAAAATCACGGCCGGCAAGCAGGTCGTTGGGATTGGGATACCGGACAACGTACTTGTTGTTCGTTGGATAGGTCTCTTTATTGACTACATATTTATACGCCTGAGTAAACTTTTTCACTTCATCGCTATTTACTTTGATGTTGTACACAAGAAAGGTAAATCCGGCATAAATTACAGGTATTTTCCAGTATTTTTTATTGTAAGCCTGTCCCAGTCCGGGTAGCACCAATGAATAAATCGTCGCCTTGTGGGGTGAATGTGGATCTTCCAGAAGTGAGGCATCAATAGGTCGCGGGGGAAAATACATGGTGGTGTCCTGCGCCTTTAAAACAGATGGAGCGCCAATCAACATCAGGATAAGGACAAATAAAATGCCCCGGGTTTTAGCCATTGAAAAAGTACCTGGTTGTTTCATGAATTTATGCGGCTGCTCATTGGTTAACGGTTGAGCAGGTCAGAAAGTATATTTTCAAGCTGTTTTTGAGAGCTGAAATTTATTACGATATTGCCTTTGCCTTTGTTGCCAATATTCACGTTGACTTTTGCCGACAGGCGCCCCGAGAGGTTGTCGCGCAGACCTTCGAGGGTAGGTGACAGCGGGCGTTTAGCGGGTTCCTTTCTCACCGAAGGTTGTTTGTTCAGATTGCGGGCTATTTCTTCTACCTCTCTTACAGACAGGTCTTTAGAAATAATGTTGTGCAATATGGTAAGCTGTGTTTCTTCGTCCCCGATATTAATAAGGGCGCGGGCATGTCCCATACTTAATTTGCTGTCGCGGATAGCTACCTGCACTTCGGCCGGCAATTTAAGCAGCCTGATGTAATTGGTAATGGTTGATCGGTCTTTGCCCACGCGCTGGCAAAGCTCGTCCTGGCTAAAATTACATTCATCGAGCAGGCGTTGATAGCTGATGCCGATTTCAATGGCATTGAGATTTTCGCGTTGAATATTTTCCACCAAAGCCATTTCGAGCATTTGCTGGTCGTTGGCAATGCGAATGTAGCAGGGGACTAAAGTTAATCCGGCAATTTGTGCGGCTTTCAGGCGGCGCTCTCCGGCGATGAGCTGGTATTTGTCGTAGCCCATTTTGCGCACGGTAAGCGGCTGTATGATGCCCTGCTCTTTGATAGAAGCGGCCAGATCGTTGAGTGTTTCCTCGTCAAAAGCGGTGCGGGGCTGAAAAGGGTTGGCCTCAATCTGGGTGATGGGCAGTGAAGCGATGGCTCCGGCCACAAAATTTCCGGAAATATCCTGAGAAGTGATGTCGGTTTGGGGGCTTTCGAGTATTGCGCTCAGTCCCCTGCCAAGGGCCTTTTTTTTAGGATTCATGTTGGGTGTCAATTTGTTTTTCGGCAGCCTTTATTTTGGTCAGGTCGTTTTTTTGAAGAATTTCGCGGGCCAGGTTTAGGTAATTGATGGCTCCGCTGCTGTTGATGTCGTGCATAATAATGGTTTCTCCGAAACTGGGTGCTTCACCCAATTTGGTGTTGCGGTTGATAATTGTTTCGAAAACCATGTCCTGAAAGTGTGTTTTAACTTCATCCACCACCTGATTGCTCAGGCGCAGCCTGGAATCGTACATGGTAAGTAATATGCCTTCAATATCCAGGGCAGGGTTGAGCTGCTTCTGAATAATTTTAATGGTGTTCAAAAGCTTGCCCAGTCCTTCAAGAGCGAAATATTCGCACTGTACCGGAACAATCACGCTATCGGCTGCAGTCAGGGCATTCACGGTGATCAGGCCCAGTGAAGGAGAGCAATCGATGACGATAAAGTCGTAATTATCGCGGATGCTGTTGAGTACCCGGCGCATCATTTTTTCGCGATTGGGCTGGTTAATCATTTCAATTTCAGCCCCAACCAGATCAATGTGCGCAGGCAACAGGTCGAGGTAAGGGGTATCGGTAGTCAGTATGATGTTTTGAGCCAATACCTCATCCATCAGACATTCATAAATGCTGGTTTTAATATTTTTAGGATCGAAACCAACCCCTGAAGTGGCATTGGCCTGAGGGTCGGCATCAAGGAGCAGGGTGCGATGCTCAAGCACAGCGAATCCCGCCGCCAGATTGATGGCAGTGGTGGTCTTTCCTACGCCTCCTTTTTGATTTGCAATGGCAATAATTTTTCCCATGCTGATATTTAAATGGCTGATTTAGTATTGATTGTGGTATTGTGGTCACAGGCACAAACGGTAGGCAAAGGTAGGCCTTTTATGCTTTCGTTGAATGGATTGGGGCAAAGTGTTGATAACTTTGTCTGCGGAAATAATACGAAAAAGCCAACAGGGAGTAAACAGGATACCCCTTAATTCCAGTAAAGACAGGACGTTATAAAATTTAGCAGGTTGTTATTCGAATTCATCCGAATCCCGTTCGTGTTGTGACTGATCACGGGGCTCAATGGGGCCGTCCTCTTTTTCAACAAAATCTATCACATTCCTTAATCCCTGGATGAAATTTTCAAAATCTTCCCGATAAAGAAAGATCTTGTGTTTCTCATAAAAAAACTTTTCCTCATCGTCGCTATACCTGCGTTTACTCTCTGTAATGGTCAGGTATTTTTCGTCTGATTTGGTGGTTTTTACATCAAAAAAATAGGTCCTTTTGCCGGCTTTGATCACTGTGGAATATACATCCTCCTGCTGCCTTCTTCTGCTACTTTTGTCTTCCATTGAGAAAATTAGGTTTAGTGGTTATAACGCAAATGTATTAATTAAATTGATTGATGTACACATATAGGGTTAAATTTTTTGGTTCGCCTGCACATTTCACTGAACGCAAAGCAGGTCTAAGGTAAAACAATTTTTTGATTTTTTCGGAACTCATACCGAAAAATCTTTTAAGCTTAGTTATTCTTTTTAGTCTCAGTTAATTGAACGACAGGCCATTATGATTTTTATATTCTTTTTCCGTCTGATTTCAGCAAAAGTGATTCCCGCTAAGGAAGGCAGCGTAATTCTTAATTAATCCGGGACTGGACTCAGGTTTGAGTTATAGAATCCTAAGGATTTTCGTTCTGTTGGTTTTTGTTAATAAGCCAATAAGTTGTAATTCAGTTACTAACGTAGTTTTATGTGTTTTCCCTTACAGGTGCAGGTTGGGATGGGCTGAAAAAAGTTTAATTTTGCAGCCGTCAATCACGATAAGTTCATTTATTTCAACAATTATGCTCAGCAGACGGCACTTGCGCGTAAAGGTAATGCAATCACTCTATGCCTGGTTTCAATCGGGCGAAACTCAGGTTCCACTTTTTGAGAAATCGCTTACTTCCAGCATCGAAGACATTTATACCCTCTATATAAATCTGTTGTCTGCATTAAATGAGACCCGTGATTTTGCCCTTAACCGTATGGAAGATGCGCGGCAGAAATTTCTGCCTACTGCTGAGGATCTCGATCCGAATACGCGTTTTGTGGACAATCCTTTTTTGCTGCAACTCGATAATAACCGTCAATTGCGCAAGCTGATAGAACAAAACAAAATTTCCTGGGCCGATCATCACGAGATTATTCGGAAAATGTATCAGCATCTTCGGGAATCGGAGGAGTTTCAAAAATATATGAATGCTCCTTCTGTTACTTACCGGCAGCATAAAGAGCTCGTATTGTACTTTTTTGGTGAAATTATGCTGCGTAGCGATGCTTTTGTCAGTCTGTTTGAAGAGCGTAGTATTCATTGGGCCGATGATATTGATACGGCGGCCACTATGGTGGCGAAAACCATCAGAAAATGGGAAGCCGCATACGATGAGTTTGCAGCATTGCCTCCGCTCATGGTAAGTCCGGATGAAGAAGGCGATGACCTGATGCGGGATTTTGTGCTTAAGCTTTTCAGAAAAGTAATCACCAGGGGAGAGGAATCTTCTACTTTGATTGCCAAACGTGCTCAAAATTGGGACATCGACCGCATTGCTTCCCTGGATATCATCATCCTAAAGATGGCCATGGCTGAGTTTACCGATTTCCCCTCGATTCCTGTAAAAGTGACCATCAATGAATACATCGAAATATCGAAGGATTACAGTACGCCACGCAGCCGCCAATTTGTAAATGGTATGCTTGATAAGCTGGTAGCCGACCTGAGAAGTGAAGATAAGATTAAGAAAACAGGACGGGGACTTATTGAATAACCTAAAAATTATGTCGGAAATCATCATACGTTTATATAAAGCTGATGATTACACCCTGGTTGAGGCTTTTTGGGAGCGAAATGGGCTGGGCGGTGCTCAACGTGGTGACGATGCACTGATTATCGCCAAAACCCTCGCGGCTGGCGGGCACTTGCTGGTGGTTACTACGTTGGCAGGAGTAATTATGGGAACGGCCTGGCTTACCAATGACAAGCGACGTACGTATCTGCATCATTTTGGTATTGATGAGGCCTATCGTCGCAAAGGCTATGCAACCAAACTATTGCGGGTTTGTCTGGACCTGGCGGTTAAAGATGGCTACCAGATAAAAATTGAAGTCCATCGGAACAATAGTGTAGCCCTTCATCTATACAGAAAAGCCAGATTCCATTATCTGGGGGATTATGAGGTACATATCATTCGTGATATCAGTGGATTGGAAACAGATTTGTAAATCATCTGCTTCATTCAGCGGTTTTTACTTAACTTTGTACCCGTTTAAAATTACTTATAAAACTGATGTTTAAAAACATGAAACGCATTAGATTAAAATACGCCTCATTGGTATTGATATTTTTCCTGGCATTAGGCCTGTCCTCCTGCCGGGAGCGATCGTCAGGGAGTGATGCGCTTTCAGGCGACATTGTAAAGAATCCGCATTCAGCGGATGGCATGGAAAATACCAGGATGCCTTTTATAGAATTTGAACAGGATTTTCACGATTTTGGGAAACTCATTCAGGGTGAAAAGGTATCTTACGCATTCAAATTTACCAACACAGGTAAAACAGACCTCATTATCTCAAAAGTAAGTTCTTCCTGTGGTTGCACCGTGCCTGATTATCCGAAAACACCAATAAGACCGGGCGATACTAAAAAAATTGACGTGAAGTTTGATACGGAGAATCGTCGGGGATTCCAGAATAAAACGGTGACCATTGTAAGTAATGCTCAGCCAAGCGCTAAGGTTTTACGTATAAAGGCTCAGATTGTTTTACCCGAAGAACAATAATTTTAATTACATCTAACTAATCATTTAAACAAATGCACATGTTTTCATCAACACTTTTAATGGCACCTACCGGCGAAGGCGGCGGAGGTTATAGTTCCCTGATTTTCCTGGTGCTGATCATGGTGGTCTTTTACTTTTTCTTTATCCGCCCACAGGCCAAAAAAGCTAAAGACCTTAAGAAATACCGTGAAGCCCTTAAAAAAGGCGATCGGATTGTAACCATAGGAGGCATTCACGGTAAAATAGTGGAAAGCCAGGAGACTACTTTTACCATTGAGGTAGAGGATGGTTCAAAGTTCAGGATAGAAAAATCGGCTGTCGCCGGTGACGCTACCGACCAACTGTCCAATCAGAAACAATAACAACAACGGTTAATTCCGGTTGTAATAAAACACCGGCACTTGAAAGAACTGATTCCTTTTCTGTTCAGGCGAAATAAAAAACCCATTGACGGAAAGCTAAGAGAAAAGCTTTCCGTGTTTTTGTTTTGTCTTTTTTTTTCCATCATTATGTGGGGCCTTACCAAGCTCTCGCATGAGTATGATGTAACCTATAAATACCGGATTCAACCTACCGGTGTAGTTAAGGATATGGTGCTCATTTCTCAGCCCGATTCAATCTTATCGGTAAGTATCAGGGGTTCAGGGGTGGAGTTATATCGTCGTCTTTTTTCATCGCGAATGCGTAATCTGCCTGTTTCAGTAAAAGGTATTAAAATAAGGCCGAAGGATAGCCGTATGACCGCTACCCTGCGTTCATCTACCCTGCGTTCGCAGTTGATTGCTGACTTGCCCGGTGGCGCAAGCATTACCGGCATTGAACCCGATACGCTCAGGTTTATTTTTGAGCCCAGCTATTCAAAGCGTATTCCTATACGGGCACGCCTTAACCTGCAATTTACACCACAGTTTCAGTTGTATGATTCCGTTCAGCTTGTTCCTGATACGTTGACAGTTTCAGGTCTGCGGGATATTGTTGACACCATAGCGCTGGTCTATACAGAGCAAAAAAGCTTTCGTGATTTGAATGAGGACGTTACCGCGCGTCTCAAGTTAATTCGGCCGGAAACATCTCCACCGGTGCGTTTTTCAGCAGATAGCCTGACCGTAAGGCTGAAAGTAGAAAAGTTTACGGAAGCTCAAATAACTCTGCCGGTGCGTATGGACGCTGGTGAACATGAAATATCCTATCGCCTTTTCCCTGAAAATATTAGGGTTACCTGCCGGGTATCCATGCGCGATTATGCCAAACTGGATCCCTCACAGTTTGCCGCTGTCGTTTATTATCAGGATATTCAAAATAATCAGGGCAACCGGATACCTGTGGAAATTGTCAGTAAACCGGAATTTGTGAGGATCATTCGTATTGAACCGGAAAAGGTAGAGTATCTGATTATGAAATGACTTTCATATTTATCATGGTGATATGTGATCTGTAATCTGTAATCTGTGATCAGTGATCAGTAATCAGTGATCTGTTGATTTGTTGATTTGTTGCCCTTCGAGAGCCTCAGGGTGAAATTTGTTGATTTGTTGAGTGATAAGTGATCTGTAATCTGTGATTCACTCCGATATCCGAAATCATCACATCATCACATCCACAATCTGCAATTAATAATTGCGTGTCTCTGCGTCACTTCGACTGGTTCGACAAAAGCTCACCAACCAAGGCTCAGTGCACCGCTTTGCGTCATTGCGTGATTCTTTAAATCCGAAATCCTCACATCCTCACATCCTCACATCCTCACATCCTCACATCTGAAATTTTATCCTAAGTGAAAATTAATCCGGAAAAAATTATTAGGTTTGTAAAGAAAAACATGGACCATGCTTAAGGTAGGACTTACAGGCAGTATTGGAAGCGGAAAATCAACCGTGGCCCGTGTATTTACCACCCTGGGCGTGCCGGTTTATATTGCTGATATTGAGGCAAAAAAAATATTGAATCTGCCAGAGGTTGTCGCTGAGGTGGTGAGTCTTGCCGGTGAGCAGGTGCGCTTACCTGATGGACAAATTGACCGTAAGCTATTGGCCGGCAAGGTTTTCAGTAATCCTGAAATGCTTCAGGCACTCAATGGTATTATTCATCCCAGGGTGAGAAACCATTTTAAGGAATGGGTGCAATCCCATGCCGGACATGAATACATAATGCAGGAAGCCGCCATTATTTTTGAATCCGGTTCATATAAGAATTTTGATAAAATAGTGGTAGTGGCGGCTCCACTTGAAGAACGCATTGAAAGGGTAATGCTTCGCGACGGACTTAACCGGGAAGATGTTATGGCCAGGGTGGATAATCAATTGCCGCAGGAAGAGAAGATCAGAATGGCTGATTTTGTGATCGTAAACAGCGACCGCGATCAGGCTTTAATTCAGACATTGGAAATACATAAACAATTAAAAGCACTGGCTTCAAAAGCCGAAATGTAAAATACAATACCAATTAATATGGAAGAATTAAATCTTGGCATTGGCTCCAGGGTAGAGCATCCTCAGTTTGGCAAAGGCGTAATTATTCAGGTGCGCTCTGATGCCTGGGAAATAACCTTTATTGAAAATGGCACCCGGATTATTCAACGTAATTTCGAAGGTTTACGGGTGATGGAAGCCGTGGAAACACCTTCCGATCTGGCCACCTATGAAAAAATGGAAAAAAGTCTGATTCGGGTATTGCGACGGTTTACTGATCTGCAGGAAATAGTCCCCATGGGTAGCCGCTGGATTGGCGGACGTATGGTTTTGTATCCGGGAGATACCTCGCTTAAGGAAAAGGAAATCCCCATTGACGCCTTTTTCCATAAAATTGTAATGGTACGCGACCGCCTCAGGGTGATGGAACAACGCGTAAACGCCAGTACTCTCGATGATGAAGATAAAGTAAACCTGCAACAATATATCACGAGAATTTATGGTAGTCTTACCACCTTTAATGTGTTGTTTAAGGACAAGGAGGATTACTTTGTGGGAGATAAGAGTGGGGGGTAGTTTGAAGAGGACAAGGAGACCGGGTGAAATGGGGACACGGGAAATGGAGACAAGGAGACAGCGGGACAAGGTGAAATGGGGACACGGGGACCTAGGAGGCTATGACGAGGGTCTAACCTCTAACTTCTAGTCTCTAACCTCCAAATTCCAAATTCCAAAGACTAAAGACTAAATTCTAAAAAATAAAACCCGGAACCTGAAACATAGAACGACCAATCCGAATCCAAACTTTTTCGTACTTCTCCTGTTATTGTTGCCAAATGCAGGAATTGTTAATTAAATTGAGATAGTGATGTTATTTGATCTGGAAATGATACAGCGTGTTTACGCTGAATTGCCTGAAAAGGTGAACGGCGTCCGCCGCATGCTGAACCGTCCGTTAACGTTGAGCGAAAAAATATTGTATGCCCATCTTTTTTCCGGTGAGCCGCTTAGGGAATATAGTCGTGGAGGGGATTATGTAAATTTTGCTCCCGATCGTATTGCCATGCAGGATGCTACGGCTCAAATGGCATTATTGCAATTTATGAATGCCGGTCGCAGCAAAGCAGCGGTACCTACTACTGTTCACTGCGACCATCTTATTCAGGCCCAGGTTGGTGCCGGACCTGACCTTGAGGTGGCACTCAAACAGAATAATGAGGTTTTTGATTTTCTGCAATCGGTATCCAACAAATACGGAATCGGTTTCTGGAAACCGGGGGCAGGCATCATTCATCAGGTGGTACTCGAGAATTATGCTTTTCCGGGTGGAATGATGATTGGCACCGATTCTCATACCGTAAACGCCGGTGGACTTGGGATGATAGCCATTGGCGTAGGGGGTGCCGATGCCGTAGATGTGATGTCGGGTATGGCCTGGGAACTTAAAATGCCTAAACTGATTGGAGTAAAGCTTACCGGGAAACTAAACGGCTGGACTTCTGCCAAGGATGTCATCCTGAAGGTAGCCGGTATTCTCACTGTAAAGGGCGGTACCGGAGCCATTGTGGAATATTTTGGTGAAGGTGCCGATTCTATTTCAGCCACAGGCAAAGGCACCATTTGTAATATGGGTGCCGAAATAGGGGCAACCACCTCTATTTTTGGTTACGACCAGAAAATGAGTGTGTACCTTAAGGAAACCGGCAGGGCCGATGTGGCTGAACTTGCCGATGCCGTCAGGGAACATCTCCGCGCTGATGATGAAGTATATGCCAATCCTGAAAACTATTATGATACACTCATTGAACTTGATCTCTCTACCCTTGAGCCTCATATCAACGGGCCTTATACCCCCGATGCCGCTTATCCCATATCAGAATTTGTTAAAATAGTTAAAGAGAAAAAATATCCCCACAAGCTTGAAGTCGGACTGATTGGTTCATGCACCAACTCTTCCTATGAAGACCTTACCCGGGCCGCTTCCGTGGCCAGGCAGGCCAGTGAGAAGAATCTTAAGGTAAAGTCCGAGTTTCTGATTACCCCGGGCTCGGAGCAAATCCGATTTACCACCGAACGTGACGGATTGCTAAAAACTTTCAGTGACATTGGTGGTGTGGTGATGGCCAATGCCTGCGGTCCATGTATCGGACAATGGAAACGACACACCGATGACCCTGACCGCAAAAATTCCATACTTACCTCCTTTAACCGGAACTTTGCCAAACGCAATGATGGCAATCCAAACACCCATGGCTTTGTAGCTTCACCCGAAATCGTGACTGCGCTGACTATTGCCGGTGATCTTACCTTTAATCCGCTGACTGACAAGCTGCTGAATGAAGATGGCGAATGGGTGAAACTGGATTTACCTGAAGGACTCGAATTGCCGCCCGAAGGGTTTGAAGTGGAGGACGCCGGCTTTATTGCCCCCAATGAGGATGGTTCCTATACGGACGTTATTGTGAAACCTGATTCGAACCGCTTACAATTGCTTATTCCATTTGCTCCCTGGAATGGCGAAGACCTGACCGGACTACAGTTGCTCATTAAAGCCAAAGGTAAATGTACCACCGACCATATTTCAATGGCCGGGCCGTGGCTGCGGTTCAGAGGTCATCTGGATAATATTTCCGACAATATGCTTATCGGAGCACTCAATGCCTTTAACAATGAGACAAACCTGGTGAAAAATGCGTTAAATGGCAAGTATGAAGCCGTTCCTGCGGTGGCCAGGGCCTATAAAGCTGCGGGTATCCAGTCGGTGGTGGTTGGTGATGAAAACTACGGCGAAGGTTCATCCCGTGAACACGCTGCCATGGAACCGCGACATCTGAATGTAATTGTTGTATTGGTAAAGTCATTTGCCCGGATTCACGAAACCAACCTTAAAAAACAAGGGTTGCTGGGTCTCACTTTTGATAATAAAGCCGATTATGAAAAAATCAGGGAAGGGGACAAGTTCAGCATTTTAGGTCTTGAGGATTTTGCTCCCGGAAGGCAACTTAGGGTAGAACTTACCCATGAAGATGGCAGTAAAGAGCAGTTTGCAGTGAATCATACCTATAATCAAACCCAAATTGAATGGTTTGAAGCTGGAAGTGCACTCAATCTTATCCGTAAACAGGTAGCCGGCAATTAAGCATGGTCAGCTTACTGCTGATATATTGGATCAGATTAATCATCGACTTGCCTGGCCGGATTACAATAAATTAAACCGTATGTCGTTTATGCACCATACTGTATTTAGCAAAACTGCCTTCGTGAAAAATATACCTCTCAGCGTTTTTTTATTTTTGGTTGCCTTGTGTTTCCAGTTATCTCAAACTCAGGCCCAGTCGGGTGGTAACCGTACCTTCGCGTTTTTAAATCTGCCGCCCTCTCCGCGACTGGCAGCCCTTGGGGGCAATTTCGCCTCAATAGCTGACAACGATCTGATACTTGGACTCAATAATCCATCCCTCATCAACAAGGAAATGCACAATGCGCTCTCAATGAATTTTGTGGATTACTTTGCGGATGTTAATTATGGGGTAGCAGGCTATTCCCGTACTTTTGAAAAAGCCGGAAGTTTTGCGGCTTCCATGCAATATATTAATTACGGAACTTTTATTTACACCGATGAAACCGGCTTGCTGCCCGAAAATCAGAGTGAGTTTAGTGGCGGTGAATATGCATTTGTAATCGGCTGGGGCAGAAGGCTGGATTCCCTGTTTAGCATCGGGGCCAACCTCAAAACCATCTATTCATCACTTGAAACATATAATTCGATGGCACTTGGCGTGGATGTTGCGGGCACCTATCATGCACGTTCAGGATTTACCGCTTCACTTATCGCCAGAAATATAGGCCGGCAGTTGACCACCTATACGGGTAACGATATTGAACCCCTGCCGTTTGAAATTCAGGCAGCATTATCAAAAAGGCTCAATCACATGCCTTTCAGGTATTCTATACTGCTTACCAACCTGCAAAAATGGGATCTTACCTATGACGACCCTCAGGAGGATGTCTATGATCCATTTACCGGAGAAAAGAAAGAGAAAAGCGGTATTGGTGAATTTGCCGATAATGCTTTCAGACATGTGGTGATAGGAGGAGAGTTTTTACCCACAAAAAACTTCAGTATTCAGCTTGGATACAACTACCAGCGCCGGCATGAAATGAAAGTGGAAACCAAAAAAGGTACCGTAGGTCTAAGCTGGGGCTTTGGCTTTAAAATCTCTAAATTCAGCTTCAATTACGCCCGGTCGGCTTACCATCTCACCGGATCGCCAAACTTCCTGAGCATCGCAGTTAACCTGTCTGATTTTGTGAAACCGGATAAGGTAGAGCAATAAGGTATGCTTGCTGGATAACCTAACAGGTTTTCTATCGACCTGTTAGGTTTGAGATGTGAGAGAAGACGGTACTTTTTGAGTGATCAGAGACCGGTTGCTCTTTGGGTGATTCGGCATGGTTGGACGAAAACCTCACCAACCAAGCCTCAGACTAAAATTTATTGAACTGTTCCTTTTCATTCGGAGGGCCTCACCCTGAATCGACTTCGCTTACCAAGATTCTCCTACCTGACTACCGTTTTACGGTCAGGCTTGATCACGGAAATGAGGGATTGGAATCAAACAGGTATCCTTTAACCCTCATATCATTCGTCCAATTTTTAGCTGTACTTTTGCACTATGAAAAATCTTCCGGTTAGCATAGACATTGATCCGGATGCCGGTTTTTGCACTGGCGTACGTGCGGCAGTTAACAGGGCGGAAACCCTGCTTGATGGTCACAATACAGTTTATTGTCTGGGCAATCTGGTACACAATGAGCAGGAAATAGCGCGGTTGAGGGAGCTTGGGCTTGAAACCCTTAATTTAGATAAGCTTGCCGGTTTACCGGAGAATACCCCTGTTGTTATACGTGCACACGGGGAGCCGCCATCAACCTATGCTGAAGCTGAAAAGTTAAAGATTGATTTAAGCGATGCTACCTGCCTCATTGTCCGGCAATTACAACGTAAGGTGAAGCAGGTTGCCGATGAGCTGTCCGGAAAGCAGGGGAGGATTATTATCTATGGTAAACCCGGTCATCCTGAAATTATCGGTCTGCTTGGCCAGGCAGATGGGAGGGCATCAGTGGTTCAGACTCACGAGGAAGTGCCGGATACATGGCTGGACGAACCGCTTGAAGTGTTTGCCCAGACCACTGCCAACGCCGAGGCTTTTAATCAGTTTACCGAAGCCCTGAAGCAGAGGGCCCAGCGACGCTTAATTGACCCGGATCTTATCATCATTCATCAAACCATCTGCCGGCAGATGAAAAACCGCAAGCCTTCGGTAATTGCTTTTGCTCAGGCGCATGATGTGGTGATTTTTGTGAGTGGAAGCAAAAGTTCAAACGGCCGTTTCCTGGCCGCAATGGCACTTCAGACAAATCCGCGCACCTATGTGGTGACCGCAGCCAGAGAGCTTAAGGCCGACTGGTTTGCAAATGCCACAACCATCGGCGTAAGCGGAGCCACTTCATCACCACAATGGTTGCTGGAACAGGTAGCAGATGAAATACGACAAATGACCCTTTGAGCATAAACTTATGTACCTTAAAAAGATCAAGTTATTTAATTTTAAAAATTACACCGAAGCTTCGCTAGAGTTTTCGGAAAAGATAAACTGTTTTACCGGCAGCAACGGTGAAGGCAAAACCAATCTATTGGATGCCATCCATTATCTTTCTTTTACCAAGAGTTATTTTAACCTTATCGATACTCAAAACATACGGCACAATGAAGATTATTTTGCCATTCATGGTCAGTTTTATCGCAATGGCAGTGCCTCTGATGAGGTGAGCTGTATTCAGAAACGCAATCAGAAGAAACAATTTAAGCTCAACACCAGCGAATATGATCGCCTGGCTGATCACATCGGGGAATTCCCGCTGGTGATGGTTTCTCCTTACGACCGCGATCTGATTAATGAAGGCAGTGAGCTAAGGCGTAAATATATGGATTCCGTTATCTCGCAATTTGATCGTTTGTATCTTGAAGACCTCATTACCTATAATAAGTCCCTGGCCCAGCGCAACGCCCTGCTGAAGAGTTTCGCCGAAAATCGTTACTTCGATAAATCATCGCTCGATATCTGGACGGAAAAAATGGCCGGGCCGGCCGCCCGTATCTTTGCCAGACGCACCGTATTTATCAATGGTTTTCTTCCCGTTTTTCAGCGTTATTTTGAGTTTATCAGCCAGGGGCGCGAAAAAGTGGATATTGTCCATCTTTCTGATCTTGCCGAACATGATTTTGTAACCCTTCTCAACGAAAACCTGCAACGTGATATGGCTTTTCGTTATACTACCAAAGGTATTCATAAAGACGATCTCGAATTTATCATCAATGGCTATCCTGTGAAGAAATTCGGCTCACAGGGGCAGCAAAAATCATTTGTCATCGCCATAAAACTGGCTCAGTTTGAATATACCGATCAGGTGAAGGGATATAAGCCAATATTGCTTTTCGATGATATTTTTGATAAACTCGATAACAACCGCGTGGCCCAATTGGTGCAATTAGTGGGCGACAATAGTTTTGGGCAGGTTTTTATCACCGATACCCAGCCCGAACGGATAAACAAGATTTTTGAGGCCAACCCGATTGATCATCGTATCTTTGAAGTAAAATCGGGCAATGTGGCGCGAATAATTTAAGGTATAATGGCTAACTTCCGGAAACGAAGCAACGAACAGTCTTTACGTGAAGCCATTGAGGATATGCTCAATGCGTATCACTACATGGATAAGATCAATGAAATGCAGGTAATTGGTCTGTGGGATGCTATCGTGGGCCGGCTTATCGCCCGTGAAACTAAAGGGTTGTTCATTCGCAACAAGGTGTTGTATGTGCGTTTAACTTCACCGGTGCTCAAAGATGAATTGGGCTATGCACGTAGTCAACTCATTAAAAAACTCAATAAGGGTGCAGGTTGTGAGGTGATTACAGATATTGCGTTTGTGTAAAAACACTCAAAATCAGCGCACCCGGATAATTTTCAACAAAGTCATCATTCCAACATTTATTTTACCTGGCCGATTGTTCGAAAAGCCTGGTAGAAACTGTTAATTGCAGGTAAATAAACTGCGAAAAGCCGCTATAAGGTTTCTTTTGCACGTATTTCAGTGTTTCGGTGGGTAGGTAGAAGCAATATCCCGCCTGAATCGCAGCCTGGGGATAGATACGGTAACTCAGTATCAGGTCGTTTTCAATACCCAGTCCCTGGCTGTTTTTTGTGTAATGGTTGCCTCGCGCCTGAGCAAAGTAATGGAGGGTGTTGCTTAAATTGAGTCGTTCAGAAGCTTTATAAGAGGCATAAAGGTAGCCATTCATGAGCCCACCCCAGTCCGTTCCCATAGCCGGGTTGGTATAATAATCCATTTCTCCCGAATATTTGTGACGGTTTCCATATAAAAGGTCAAACAGATGATCGGTCCCAATGGTAGTCGGCTCACTTTTGTTTCCCGAAAGGTAACTGAAACCACCACCCAGGGTAATCTTCCCTAATTTCATTGCCGCGTCTGCTTCGGCAAGCAGGGCACTTATATTCCCTCCATGCTCTCGTTTACCCCACTGATAATACGCGTGAGCCCACAGATTGAATCTGTCGTCGCTATAGCTGGAAAATAGTCCGGTAGTGTTTTTGTAATGCATGGAATTGCTTGTGTCGCTGACTGTTTTCCCGGATGAGATGTGCAATAGAGAAAGATTTACCTGGTTAAACTTCCTGTTCAGCCAGATGAAATTAAGGTTTTTGATGCGTGAGGCAGGATAATAATTGTTTTCATTAAGATCGTTTAGGGTGTTCCAGGTGGCACCAAAGTGAAGGTTCCAGTCTGATAGTTTCAGTTTGGCAACAGCGGCATCATAGGTTATACCGTTCTGGTTCCAGTTGCGCTCACCCAGCAGTCGCTTGCTGTCGTAGGCCAACATTTGCCTGCCTACTGATAGCCATCCTGCATCTTTTAAAGCCAGTTCCACATAAGCCTCAAATAGCGCGAAGGAGGGATTGTCTCCAGTCCCGGTGGCACTGATTTTTGGATCATCTCCCCAGATGCGCACATCCTGTGGAGTGATTTTAATCCGTAATTTTTCAGTGCTGTAGCCAAAGCTCAGGCGGCTGCGTTGTGACACCAGCAGGGTAGGGTGGTGGTCATCTGCCGCCAGGCGGGAATAGCCATCTCTTAATTCTAAACGTGGCCGCAGTTCGGCATTCACCTGGAATTGAGCTTGTACGTATGTGAAAGCAAGCAATGTAAAGAAGGTAAGGGCAAAATTTTTCATTCGCAATAGCGTTGTTGGGTTTTCAGAATCAAAATTAGCAATATATTTAATACTGCTAAATATATTATTTAGCATAGGCATGGTATTAATTTTTAAGAACACATAATGCAGACAACGCTTATAATCACTGAATTCCTGGAATGCAGATTATAACTAAAAGACGCACATTCAATCATGAAAGTCCTAAATCTGATGAAAATAAAGCACATTTAGAATCAGAGATAAATATTATCCTCAGTGGTATAACCTGTGCTGTTTTTGACCAAAAACGTAATAGCTTTGCATCGAATTTGAAATATACGTATTATACTAACTAACAACACTTTACCATGCCATTCATTCCCAGGGAGAAACTATTCTCCCGCAACTGGTTCATCTCCTATGCACTTATTGTGGTTGGAGCGTTCATTCTTGCTTCCGGTTTCGTCTTTTTTATCAATCCATACAATATCGTTACGGGCGGCGTATATGGTATTGGTATTGTGGTGCATCATCTTACAGAAGGGCTGTTTTCTTTTTGGCCCAATGGAATTCCTATTGGCCTTATCGGGCTGGTATTAAACATTCCGCTTACACTGTTAGGCATCAAAATATTAGGGCCCAGGTTTGGCATAAAGACGGTTATAGGATTTATCCTTGCTTCATTTTTCATGGATACGCTTACCATGATAGTAGGTGAAAACGATCCATTAGGCCTGTCTGAAGAAGTATTTATGTCGGTTATTTTTGGTGGGGTACTTATCGGTTTTGGGCTTGGGTTGATCTTTAAATCAAAAGCGACATCAGGCGGATCGGACATTGTGGCAATGATTATCAGCAAATATACTGCTATGCCTTTGGGTCAGTTATTAATTTATATTGATTCTGTCATCGTAATCTTCGGGTTGCTTGTGTTTCAGGATTGGAAAGTGCCCCTGTATTCATGGATTGAAATTTTTGTTGTCGGCAAAGTCATTGATATTACGATGCAGGGTGTGTCATATGATAAGTCGGTGTTCATCATTTCAAAACAGTTTGAGCTAATCCGTAACAAAATCATCAACGATCTTGAGCGTGGAGGTACCTATATTCCCGGCAAGGGCATGTTTAACAATTCTGATAAGACGATTATTTTTACGGTACTTAACCGCCGCGAATTGGCCATTCTTCAGGAGTACATTCATCAGATTGACGTCAAGGCTTTTGTTATAGTAACCGATGCTAACGAGATTCTCGGAGAAGGGTTCAAGTCGCTGGGCGACAGGCTCTCTGATTAATGTTTCCGGTGCTTTAACTTTGCTGCAAGGGGATGCAGAGAGCGTACCGTGAAGGGGAAGGCAAAAGACCGCAAAACTGTGACAGAGAAGTTGTGAATAACCCGACGGTAATTTTGACTTTGAGAGGACTATTCGTTTTATTAGTTCGTTGAACTTTACCGCCCCCTTGCGAAGGCGGTAAATTGATGGTATATTTAAGGTGAAAACTTTAAAACTTTACCATCATGAAAATCAATCATTCTCAATTCATTGAGCAGGTGGTTCGTGAGATGCAACTGCAAAATTACAGTATTCGGACTATCATTACCTAAAGTGCTCTTCTGACAAAGGTAGATCGTTTTTTTAACAACCAATCAACAGTATTACTCTCGACCAGTTTCTTGGAACGGCGGATAAAACCTTTAATGTTGGTTGGCAGTTTAAGAGAAGACCGCTATTGCGGATTGAAGTATAAGTTGAGTTTTTTGAGGGTTTTTAGAGGAATGAGTGTGGCCGCCCGGCTTCATCGTACTGCACAAAAAGGCTACGCAGCAGAAACTGTTGTCCATTGGCCTGGCTCTTCCCGAAACACGAAAACCGTCAACCAACAAAAGCTATACGCTATCGGGCGCATGGTGGTATAAAGAAAGTTCGTACTTTTAAAAAAAAATCTGCTGACTTTGAATTTTTTTTTAAAAATGCCTGATAGCCTATCCAACTCACGATGGCCGCTTCATTTAAAAACACAGGTCTGTATATTTCAGTTTTGGGATATAGTCTTCGGATGGATTGCCATTTTTATAAATCCGTTGAGCGAATATGTGTTTCATTCGGAGGCAGTAACTACTTTTGCTGCTATGACGCAAACAAAATGATATTAAGAATGAGAAATGTTTTCGTATTTTTTTGTCTCTTTTTCATGTTGCTTCCGACGATCATGTACAGTCAGGACAACAACAGTACCGGTATTTCAGGCTTCTTTGTTCCGGAAAGGAACAGTCTCAATATCGGTTTCACGTCTTTCGACCTGCATTACCGGCTCGCATCCCGAGAGAAATTTGCATTGGATTATGGCCTTCGTTTTATCGGAGCCACAACCGGAAGAAGAGGCGGTTATTTTGCATTCGGTTATTTTTCCGAGTTGATTCTTCGTCCGACCAAACGATTCCAACCGGGATTTAACGCCGCATTGCTGGCCGGTGGCGGTGCAGAGGCACCGGATAACGACGGCTGGATGGCTCAGGGAACGCTGTTTACACAATATCAATTTAAAAGCGGACTGAATCTGCGAGCTGGACTAAACTATGCGTTTGTTTCGGGAGGTGATATCAGCGGATTTTCTCCTCTGATCGGCCTCAATTGGAAACTCAGAACCATGAGCAATGCTGATTCGCTATCAAGGTCTTTCTTTGCCTGGAATGCCGTTTATGGCGAGTTCGGGATTGGAGTGTACGATGATAAAGAGCTGGGTTTTATCGGAGCCGGGGCCAAGTTGACTTATGGCAGGCATTTTTCAGGAGATGTCATAATCCATGCCCTCACGAATACGTATGGTGGTTATATGCAGGTGCTTCTTTCAGGTGGCCCTGATTTTTCGATCGGATCCTTTCATATGTCACCGGCGCTTATTCTCGGTTTGGGAGGGGGCGGTGCGGTCAGGACAAAAGGTGGCGGCTTATATGGTGCACAACTGGGGTTCTATCACAGGGGTGAGCGTTTCCACGTTGGATTGAAATACCGGTTTGTTGAAGCTGTTTCTAAAGAATTCGGCTATAACGGATTGTTCGCGTCTATCGGGAAGACGCTACAGCCCGATCGGCACTCCCCTATACGCTGGGATCTCGTGACCAAAGC
Source organism: Lentimicrobium sp. (assembly GCA_034007585.1). Lineage (GTDB taxonomy): Bacteria > Bacteroidota > Bacteroidia > Bacteroidales > Lentimicrobiaceae > Lentimicrobium. The sequence continues at coordinate 26,919 of JAVEQP010000020.1, forward strand.
GTATATCGGCAAAGAAGGATTCGGCAATATCGGTGCGCGATTTACGGCCTTCGAATATAGGAAGCTCCGGCTGATGGGCTCCACTTATTGGGCTTTTACGAACGGTAAAGGTGCTTACGCAGAGGGACTTTTCGAAGCTTCCCTCAGTGCTCCGGGCTCATGGCCATTCTACCTCGTTACTTCGTTCGGGGCTGGTGCGGGATCGGGGATCAATCAAAAGACAGCGTCATTGATTTATGCTGCAGGAGTAGGTTATGCCTCTCCGCTAAGACGACTGCCATTCAACCTTGAATGTGCTTATTGGGAAGGAGGGAATATTCCACACTGGAGCTTTGCTTTTTCCTACCATATCGGAAAATAGTAATGTTAATTTTTAATACCTGATTTTTGATTGCCTTATTTTGACCATCAAGACTTTGGATTCATAATAATACGCACAACAAATTAAGATGTAAACATCTCACCGGGATAAAGTAAAATCCCACCCGCTATTTTCAGGCAGGGGAGGAGACCGACCAATAATAGCTATCGTTATCAGGCGGACGGTATAAAGAAAGTTTGTATATTTAGCGAAGATTCTGATGGCTGAGATGATGAGATTTTCAAAAATGTCTGTCAGTGCATAGCCACGCTTATTTTAAAAAGCACATCACATGGATACAAATGATTTATCAAGAGAAACACATTCAGCGATCATTGTTACCGCAGAACGATTTCATCATGATTTGACGCTGCAATTTGGCGTATTGGCAGATGATTGCGATTCAGACAATGAATTTCTGGATAAATCAGAGTCACTGATTAAGGAATGGCTGGTGGAATGGGAATTAGAAGAGGTCATTATGGAAATTTTCTTTGGTGATCCACCGGACAAAAAGGAGTTTAAAAAGATACAAACGAAATAAACAGCCAGTAATTAACAGCCAATTTTTAAAAACCGGTTCGCAATACTGTTTTTTATGAAATTATTGAGCTTCAAAAAAACTGAAAATATTGCATTGTCAGCACTTGGATTGATGGCAATCGTATTGACATTACCTGACAACCCATTCACTTTTGAATCATTTACCCGCATTTTAATCCTTGCCGGTCTTTTCTGCGGTTATTTTGACCTGACCAAAAATAGAAAAATATCATTTGCGCTCAGGTTATTGATACCGTTGCTTATTGCTTCTGTTTTCCTGGTGTATTTCATCATCACAAGAGGCGCTAAACCAGGTTGGATAATTGTTCTATTGCTTCATGGAGTGGCGCTGGGTGCATTTGGCGTAGGTATGTTATTGAGGTTGCCTAAAATTAATGCACTTTATAAATTGACCTTTCTTCAGGGATTTGTTATTCTGTTCATTTATGCGACTTCCCGCAAGTTTGGCGAAGGTTGGTTTGCAGCGTGTACCTTACTGGCTTTTATGCTGACTTCCATTTATCTTGGTTCAAAAAAGCCAATAAAGCCGCTGGTTATTTCGCTGATTCTGGTTGCAACGGTATTGCTTATTCCTTTATTAGAATCAAGCTGGATGGGAATAGCGATAACTTTACCTGTTACTTTATTGGGTGGCGTGCTTGCTTATTTTACCATACATCAGATGATGAAAACTGAATATACCGTTGTTAGTCGCTTTTCCCCCTTGCTTATTTTTGTTTTACTGAGCCCTTTGTTTTGGGTGCTGCAGGAGAATTATACCGATTCACTTTATTCTATAAATAATTCTGTTTCTGGAGAAACGGTTCAGTTGAGCATGGTGGATAAGGAAGGCATTCTAATTCAGGAAAATCAGGCGCAACCTACTGCCTATTTATTCTGGACAGCAAGCTGCGGCAATTGCAGAAAGGAATTCCCTTATTTTTCGGAGCTGGCATTAAAGTACAAAGACCAGGAAAACATTAAATTTTATGCGGTTTTAATTGAATATAAAGCATCTGATTCAACCGCTTTTGATAATGAAACTCAGCGTGATTTTGCCTTTGAGTGGGCAAGGATACCCGATGGCCAGGCTGTTTATGACAACGTGATTAAAACCGGCGTTCCTCACCTGACCATTGTCGGTAAAGATAAAAAAACGCTTTACAATGGCTTTGTAATCAACCGGCCGTGGTTATACTTTTATCATCCGGACAGGTATTTAAATTGAAGTACATGGGATAAATCAAACAGCTTATCTTTCACCTAATGTATTGCAGGTTTATCCCTAAAAACAGGAAAACCGGAGCAGTTCACCCCGGTTTTTTATTTCCATATATAATCCGTGTCATTAATCAATCACAATCACCAGATACTTTGAAGCTGACCAAAATTCCTTTGGATTTATAATTACCAGGCTGTCCACTGACTTTTCGCCATATATTTTATAGGACTGTGAAGGGTGGGTGGTAATAATATCGACCTTTTTATGCATGATGGGAATGGAGTTGAATCGGGTAATATCTATACGGGTAAAGTATTTAGAATCAAAGTCATCCTTTATCTTTTTATTCCGGCCAATACCTGCAAAACCGCCTTCTATGGTGATGATATTCTGTTCGCGTAATTCTTTTTTTGTGCCCATTACGTAATAAGCTGTGTTGAGGGCAGTTGTCTGTTCGCTGATGGTTTGCGATTTAGCCTCTCCCTGAGCCATGAGCGTGTCAATTTGAATGTTCATTCGTTTCAATCGTTCGCTCAGTTCCGCAATCTCCACATCTTTTTGCTCCTGTTGCCGGTTCATGCGTTCAATCATTTCATCAAGCACGGTAACCTGATTGTTTGAGCTCTTCATTTTGGAGCGCAGCGTAGCAATGGTATTTTTATTTTGCTGAAGCTTTTCTAAAATCATATTGATGTCGCGGTTGATTTTTGCCCTGACATCAGGTTGAACCTCTCCCTCTGTGCTTGTGCTCTGCGAAATAATCATTTCGGCTACCATTATGGAATCCAGATTGGACTGTATGGTGTTGAAAGCTTCCATGTAGCCTATAAGGGCCGTGTCCTTGGTAAACCCAATCACCAATAAACTATCGTAACGAGCGCTGAGGGCTTCGTACTCCTTTTTTTTGTTGTCGCATCCAAATAAAATGGGGACCAGTAATGCAATAAGAATGAACTTTTTCATGAGCGTAGGTTTTTAAAATTAAACAATCAAAGATATAAAAAAAAAGCTACAAAAAGAAATTATCCGGCATTTTTTGGCAGGAGCCATAGGATTGAGTAACTCTTATTCGCTCCTTCCAGCGATACCGTTTCAACTTCACATCCGCAACCACGGGCTGAGCGGAATTTGACAATCGAACCGTACTAGCGGCGAGTTCAGCGAAGCTAATTCCGAACTTCTTCATTCTTAATCTTGTAATGGTTGGTCACTGCTGCGGGAATGCCGCTGTTGCGTAGCGGTGCCTGCTCAGAACTACCGGGTTTAAGATAAAATGTTGCCTGATTGAGGCCACTTCAGTTATAAACGCTATTTTTCTTATCTTTGCATACAAGAATCCTATCTTTAAAGTACACATAATCAATAATATATGTCTGAAAATCGTTTTGATGCCGTTATATTTGACCTGGATGGTGTGATTACCAAAACGGCGCTGGTGCACAGCACTGCCTGGAAAAAAATGTTTGATGATTACCTGAAAGAACGCGAAAAGAAACACAAAGAGCCTTTCAATGAATTTACCCATGTAGGTGATTATCTGCCTTTTGTGGATGGTAAACTGCGCTACAAAGGAGTGGATGACTTCCTGAAATCGCGCGGCATTGAACTGCCGTTTGGCCATCCATCGGATGGACATGAACAGGAAACGGTTTGTGGCCTGGGCAACCGGAAAGATTTTGCTTTCAATGAAATCCTCAAGCGCGATGGTGTTGAAGTGTATGAAAGCACCCACAGTTTCATTTACGCATTGAAAGAGGCCGGCATCAGGATAGGCGTGGCTTCATCCAGCAAAAACTGCAAACCCGTGCTGGAAGCGGCAAAGTTATTGCATCTTTTTGAAACCCGCGTGGATGGCGTGGTTTCAGCCGAACTTAACCTTAAAGGCAAACCGGAACCGGATATTTTCACCCGTGCCGCCGATAATCTGGGCGTAACTTACGACCGAACGGTAATCATAGAAGATGCAGTGTCAGGTGTTCAGGCCGGTCATAAAGGCGCTTTTGGACTGGTAATTGGCGTTGCCCGCGAAGATAATAAGCACGATTTGTTGATCAATGGAGCCGATATTGTGGTGGAAGATCTCAGCGAAATCGACATTGACCGCATCAACGCATGGTTTGAAACCGGGCTGGAAGACGATCAATGGGGAATAACTTACCACGATTTTGAACCCGAAAAAGAGCGCACCCGCGAAGCTTTACTCACGGTGGGTAATGGCTATTTTGGCACCCGCGGAGCGATGGAGGAGACAAAATCATCTAAATTCCACAGTCCCGGGACCTATATTGCCGGCCTGTACAACCGTCTTGAATCCAGGGTGGGCGACCGCATGATTGAAAATGAAGACTTTGTGAATGTGCCCAACTGGCTGGCGGTTAATTTTCAGATTGATTGGGAATCCTGGTTCAATTTTGATGAAGCAGAAATCAGCGAATTCAAAAAGCACCTCGACTTCCGTACCGGAGTTTTTAGCCGCGAGATGGTGATTACCGACGGCATGGGAAGGCAGACACGTGTGGTATCCAAACGTTTGGCCAGTATGGCCAATCCACATCAGGCAGCATTGCAGTATGAAATTACTCCACTCAATTATAATGGAAACATCGCGCTGCAAAGCGGCATCGACGGGGACATCATCAATGAAGGTGTTGTACGCTATAAGCAACTCAACCAGAAGCATTTAGAAGACGATCAGCAAGGGTGCGAGGATAATCTGGTTTGGGTTTCGGTAAGCACTACGCAATCGGGCATCCAAATCGCGGAAGCGGCAAACCACCGTTTATACCTCAATAATGATCTTTTGGATTTACCAGGCGCAGGGGAAGTGCTGCCTTCAAAGGCGTTTGTGCATTTTTCCACTCCGGTGGAAAGGGGTGAAACGCTTAGGCTGGAAAAAACTGTGGGTATTTTCACTTCAAAATCCGATGATGTTGCCGACCCCTTGATTTCTGCACGGGTTTTGGCGGTTACCACCGCTCGTTTTGCCGAAATTGTGGAGGAAAGTGTTGCCGAATGGTCAAAAATATGGCAGAAAATGGATGTGGCCATCGAAGGTAATCGCATGGATCAGAAGTTACTCCGGTTGCACTTATATCACCTTATGGTTTCTGCTTCTCCTCATAATGTCACTATTGACGCCAGTTTTACGGCACGCGGGCTGCATGGTGAGGCCTATCGTGGCCATATTTTCTGGGATGAACTGTTTATACTGCCATTTTATAGCATGAACTTCCCGGAAACGGCAAAAGCTACACTGCTGTATCGTTACAACCGCCTGGACAAAGCCCGTGAATACGCCAAAGAATATGGCTATCAGGGAGCCATGTTTCCCTGGCAAAGTGGCAGCGATGGCCGGGAAGAGACCCAGATTGTCCATCTGAATCCGCTTACCGGCGAGTGGGGCGACGATTACAGTTCGCTGCAGCGGCATGTATCACTCGCCATTGCGTATAATATCTGGGAATACTATCACATTACGAATAATTTGGCATTTATCAAAAAGCAGGGTGCCGAAATGTTCTTTGAAATATGTCGTTTCTGGGCATCAAAAGCGGAGCTGAACAAGGAAACCGGGCGCTACAGTATTGCCGGTGTTATGGGTCCCGATGAGTTTCATGAACAGTATCATGGCGCAGCAGAAGGCGGTCTCCGCGACAATGCCTACACCAATATTATGGTGGCCTGGGCTTTTGACAAAGCATTTGATTTATTGGAAAAATTGGGCAATGCATCCAAAGCCATTCTACAAAAGCTAGACCTGAAAGAGGAAGAATTGAATTATTGGAAAAAGATTTCGCAGAAGCTGAATATAGTTATTTCTGATGAAGGCATAATTTCCCAGTATGACGGCTATTTCGACCTGAAAGAGTTGGATTGGGAGGGCTATCTGAAGAAATACGACAATATTTACCGTCTTGACCGCATCTTAAAAGCTGAAGGTAAATCCGCAGATGAATTTAAGGTGGCCAAACAAGCCGATACCTTAATGACTTTCTATAATCTTGACGATGAGGAAGTCCGCAACATCCTGCAAAAGATGGGCTATGCGATTCATGCCGATTTTCTCAAACAAAATATGAGTTATTATCTTGGCCGGACTTCACACGGTTCAACGCTGAGCCGGGTGGTACATGCCCTGCTGGCCAATATGACAGGTGATCGTGATTTGAGCTGGGAATTGTATCAGGATGCTTTGGGTAGTGATTATGTTGATATTCAAGGAGGTACTACTGCTGAAGGCATTCATTTGGGCGTAATGGCCGGCACGGTATTGATTGCCATGCACGCTTACGCGGGCGTTAATCTACGCGGAGACATCATCCGAATTGAGCCGAATATGCCGAAAGCCTGGCGGCGTATAAGTTTTGGTTTCTCGTTTCAGGGACAGCGGTTCCGTCTGAAGGTTGGCCATCACGGTTTTTCTATGGAACATGCAGGTCAAAATTCAAAAGTAACTCAAATCATGACTCATGGAAAAACATACCGGATTTCGCCCGGACATAAACTTACCGTTGACTTTTAAAACGAACTTTTTAACCTACTAACAAACCTACTAATAAAACAAACAATGCTAAACGATATCTTATTACTGAACAAAAAGCACGAAAATGCTGCCCAAACCATTTACGAAAGGGTGCAGGAGGAGCTGACAGACAAATACATCATCTCTATTTCGGGAGAGGTGGAAACCGGAAAGGCTGAAGTAGCGCATATGCTCGGCCGATTATTGCGGAAAGAGGGCATACGGGTGAAATTGCTGCACATGGACAATTATTACAAAATTGCCCCGCTCGATCGTACGGCCTGGCGCAAACGTCATGGTGTTGAAAGTGTGGGTTACGACGAATATGACTGGGAAGTGGTTAACCGAAACCTGAAAGGTTTTAAGGAGGGCAAGCTCACAACGGTTCCCTGTGTGGATTTGTTTACGGGTCAGATTGATCAGCTTACCACCAATTTCGAGGGAATTAAAGTCCTGATTATCGAAGGTTTGTACTCTGTAAAAATTGAAGAGGCTAACCTGAAAGTTTTTATTGAAAGCACATATCATGATACCCTGGAAGAGCAAAAATTATCGGGTAAGGAGGAGATGGACGAATTCAGGATGCAGGTGCTGGAGCGAGAGCATAAGGTGGTGCAATCCCTAAAACCGCTTGCCGATTTCTATCTGGATTTTGATACGGCCAGTGAGATTTTTCATTATTAGTCCATGATAAGTCTGGAATAATTTTCACAACCACAACCATTAAAATAGAATATTATGCTTGGAGATGTTCTTTTAATTACGGAAAAGCATGAGAATGCTGCCAAAGAAATCGTGCCTTATATCCTGAAAAACAGGAAGGATAAATTTATTGTTGCCATTTCGGGCGAATCCGGGTCGGGAAAGACTGAGCTGGCGCATGTAATTGCGAAGATGCTTCGCAAGGCCAACATCATTTGCAAACCCATTCACATCGACAATTACTATCGTATTCTCCCGCTCTTGCGTACGGAATGGCGCAAGAAGAATGGCATTCAACAATCGGTTGGCCTGGGTGAATATGATTGGGATACCATCAACAAAAACATTGAGGATTTCAGGCAAAACCGGGTTTCTACCATGCCTTGTGTGGATTTGGTTACCGAGCAGGTGGATCAGCTCACCACTGATTTTAATGGCGTGGATATGATCATCATAGATGGTTTATACGCCATCAATACGCCCAGGGTTGATTTGAGCATTTTCATCGAACTCACTTACCATGAGACCAAAAAGGCACAGGTTGTTCGCGGTAAAGAGCCTCAAAATGAGTATCGCATGCAGGTGCTGGAACAGGAACATCAGGTGGTGCTGTCGCTTCGCCCAAAAGCTGACTTACTGATTAATATGGATTATCAGGTGGTGGAAGCCTGAAACTTCACTTTTAAAAATCCATAAGCGGGAAAAGACAGAAATCTTCTTCCCGCTTTAATGATATAAACCTTTAGAAGTCAGGTTCATATTGTTGGTAAGTCTAATAAATCTGGATTGATGCGGCTATACAATTTGCTTAGTTCCATGAGTCGGTGTGCATACTCATCGGGAAGTTGTCCTTCAAAATAGCGCCACTGCCAGTTATTGATCAGCGTGCCCGGAGTGTTCATCCGTGAATCTGTGTCCAGACCCATCACATCCTGCAGAGGCGCAATTGCCATTTGGGAAACCGAAGCCCAGGCCAGGCGAATCATCAGCCATTGAGGTCCGCTTGCTATGCTGCCGGCATATTTGTGAAACTTCAGCTTAACTTCACTTGTGAGTTGATTGTACCATCCCATTACGGTGTCATTGTCGTGGGTGCCAGTGTAAACCACTGAGTTGGGATGATAGAAATGAGGAAGAAATCCATTGAAATCACTTTCATCGAATCCAAACTGAAGGATTTTCATGCCCGGGAGGTCGTATTTCTCGCGTAAAGCATCCACATCGGGGGTAATTACGCCCAGGTCTTCGGCAATGATGGGTAATTCGCCTAATTTTCTAAACAGCGCCTCAAACAATTCATCCCCGGGAGCATCAATCCATTGTCCGTGGATGGCCGTTTCTTCCTTAAACGGAACCGCCCAAAAGGCAACCAATCCGCGAAAGTGATCAATGCGAATGATGTCGGCCAGCTCCAGATTGTACGAAATTCGTTTTATCCACCAATCAAATCCGGTTTGCTTCAGATAATCCCAGTTGAATAATACGTTGCCCCAGAGTTGCCCGGTTTCGCTGAAGAAATCGGGGGGAACACCGGCTACCAATTCCGGGTTCAGGTTTTCATCCAGCATAAAAACCTCTGGATTGGCCCAGGCATCGCTACTGTCGAAAGAAACGTATAAAGGTATGTCGCCAATAATTTCAATGTTGCTCTTATTCGCGTACTCTTTTAATGCCAGCCATTGGTAATTGGCTACAAATTGAAGATATTTGTGATATTTTATCCTTTGGCAGAGTGATTCTTTATATTGCGCCAGGGAGTCGGTTTCACTCAGGCGTATTTCATCCGGCCATTCATACCAGGGAAGGCCTTTCATGACTTCCTTAATGGCCATAAACAAGGCATAATTATCCAGCCAATAGCTTTGTCTGACGATAAAAGCATCACAGGCAGCTTTATCCGGTTGCGTAGCGGATTTCTCAAAGGCATCATGCGCTTTTTTGAAAATATTGGATCGCGAACCATTCACAAAAGCATAGTCAACCCTGCCGGAATTGGGCATTTCAGCTTCCTTTAAATCTAAGTCCTCAATCCATCCCTTTTTTACGAAGTGGGTTAAGTCGATAAGAATAGGATCCAGTGCAAATGCCGAATAGCACTGATAGGGTGAGTCACCCGGTCCGGTGGGACCCAAAGGTAGGATTTGCCATATGTTTTGTCCTGCCTTTTTCAGAAAGTCAACAAAAGCATACGCTTCCGGGCCAAAAGTGCCTATGCCGTAATTGTTTGGAAGCGAGGTGGGATGGAGCAGAATGCCTGCTTTGCGTATATTTTCCATAATTAATGATCATCAGTAACAAACATCACCGTAGCGGCCGCTATAAACATGGAGATACCTCCAAGCATTAGGGCATAAATGGCATGGCCTCCAAACAAGTCGCGGGTGAGAAAACCAAGTATGCTGGCAGCCAGAATCTGCGGGATGACAATGAAAAAGTTGAAGATACCCATGTAAGTTCCCATTTTATGGCTGGGCAATGCACCGGCCAATATGGCATAAGGCATGGAGAGGATGCTGGCCCAGGCCAGACCGACTCCAACCATGGAAACCAACAATAAATTCGGATCTTTAATAAAATAGATGGAAAGTAAGCCGATACCGCCTGCAATAAGTGAGATCATGTGGGTGAATTTACGTGAGGTTCGTTTGGCTATAACAGGCAGTAGAAATGCCACTAATGCGGCTATACCATTGTAAACGGCAAAACAAATACCTACCCAGTCAGCGCCTTTATTAAAAAGTTCAGAGGTCGCATCTGATGTTCCATAGATGTGAGCGGTAACTGCCGAAGTGGTATATATCCACATGGCAAACAGGGCAAACCAGGAGAAAAACTGAACGATGGCCAATTGCGCCATGGTTTTGGGCATTTTATAGAAGTCATGCATGACAACAGCCACCCCGTTTTGTGTTTTGCCATTTTTGATGAGCAAGCCCGAAATCAGTAACATCAAACCATAAGCTGCAATACCCGCTGTAAAAATGTACAATTCGGGATGAAGCTCAAAATAGTAAATCAGGTAGGAAAGTACCAATCCGATTGTAATCCATATTGCACTGCGGTTGAGGAAGATATTGCCGGTTTTTTCAGGTTGTTCAATCTCATCCTTATGGGTTTCTTCCATCATTTTGCCCTCGGCCAGGGCGTGGGCGCGCAATTCTTCGGGAGAATACTCTTTACTGCGCACCACCGTCCATATAACCGCGCCAAAAAAGGCGGCGGCCCCCAGATAAAAGGAATATTGTACCGAAGGCGGGATAATTCCCTCCGGCGCCGTATTGGCGATACCAAACCAATTGGTCAATATATAAGGCAATGCAGAAGCCACCACCGCACCGGTCCCGATAAAGAAACTTTGCATGGCAAAACCTTTGGTGCGTTGATCCGACGGCAACATATCGCCCACGAAAGCCCGGAAAGGTTCCATAGAGATATTAATGGAAGCATCCATAATCCACAGCATTCCGGCAGCCACCCAAAGGGTAGGGGAGTTGGGCATAATAATCAGTGCCAGTGAAGCCAGAATAGCTCCGACGAGGAAATAGGGTCTTCGTCTGCCCAGGCGGTTCCAGGTATTATCGCTCATGTGCCCGATGATGGGCTGAATAATCAAACCGGTAACCGGTGCAGCAATCCAAAGGATGGGAATTTCATCCACTTTGGCACCCAGAGTTTCAAAAATGCGGCTCACGTTGGCATTTTGCAGCGCAAAACCAAACTGAATACCAAGAAACCCAAAACTCATGTTCCAAATCTGCCAGAAACTTAAATGGGGCTTTTTAGTCATAATTATGAACTTATCGTTAATAACGCGATAAAATTACGGAAAAAGCCCCGTATAAGCAGAAGATTTTTATTCGTTTGAAAAAAAGCAGCTAAAACCACGGTACAAATGCAACTTTTCGTAATTTTGCCGTGTTAATGCAGAAATAGCTCAGTGGTAGTCCCGTCTTTAAGGACGAGATCACAAACTGGAGGTTGCGGGTTATTGTAAATATAAGCGGAAATAGCTCAGTGGTAGTCTCGTCTTTAAAGGGACGAGATCACAAACTGGAGGTTGCGGGATCATTGAAGTATAAAAGCGGAAATAGCTCAGTGGTAGTCTCGTCTTTAAAGGGACGAGATCACAAACTGGAGGTTGCGGGATTATTGAAGTATAAAAGCGGAAATAGCTCAGTGGTAGAGCGCCAGTTTCCCAAACTGGAGGTCGCGGGTTCAATCCCCGTTTTCCGCTCCACTTAAAAACCAACAAGTTACAGGTATATCAAGGCTTTCAGAAGATGGAAGCCTTTTTAATTTTATCGCGCTTTCGGCAGAATTCATGATTATTTGACATTTCATTGGTTATAAAGTGAGAAATCGCTTACTTAACCTATTTAATTCACAAAAATAAATTTGCGCAGTTTAGACAAAAATATTTTTTATTCTTAAGCTCTATTGCACCTATTGCTTAATGCCATTTCCCCTCTTCATATCTGCCTGATTTGAAGGCCTGTAAGTCAGGGCGCGACTTTGAGTCGCACCCTGACTCCCCATAAAGGTTTATTGCTGCCATGATGAGGGATTGGTGTTGGTTAAAATTTAGTAATAACTGTTTCCAGGAGTTAAACTGCCTCAAAGTCGCGATTAAACTGAATTTTTTCCATCTTTTTAAGAATTTATGAATAGTTCAGGTTAAGAAATATTATTCACAGAATAGCAACTCTTAAGAATTTAGATCTCACGTCAGGCTATATGTTAATGATGACAATATTTAGACCATAATCCCGTTAATCAAAATAAAATCCATGAAAAAGATCCACCTGCTTTTACCATTGATTTTTGCACTGTTGTTTGCTTATCTTTTTCGGGGACAGCAGGCTGGCGTAAATGTTTTGATCATGGATGTGCTGGTTTTGATATTGTTGTATTCAACAGGCAAAATCAATCCCGTAAATACTACACAGTTGATTTTGAGTTCCGGATTGTTGGTTTCCGGATTTATGTCCTTGCTCTATGGTTCGGCAATGGCCGTTTTTGCCAATGTTATTACCATGATTCTATTGGCCGGGATTTCAGCCGATAATGAATTAAGGCAACTGTTAAATGTTATTCCTACTTCGTTTTCTGCCAGTGCTTCAGGGTTTTATGTTTATGTGAGCCAGCTTTTTAATTTTAATACGAAGGCCGGCGGCAAAAGGTACTTTACCCGATTTCTGCTCATAGTGCTTTTTCCATTGATTATTGCATTGGTATTTGTAATGCTTTATGCCGGAGCCAGTCCTTTTTTTAATGCCCTTACCGGAGATTTCATCCATCGGCTCGAAGTGTGGGTTGAGCAGCTTTTCAAATACATAGATCCTGCATATTTCTGGCTTTTCATTGCGGGATTGCTTATTGCAGCAGCCTTTGTATTTGGTCAGTCGGGGGACTTTCTGAAACTGATAAACGAGTCAGTTCCCTTGCAGCTAAAGCGGGTAAGGCGATCACCGGCCGGCAAACCGATGTTGCTTCGCATTGAATACCGGTCTGGCATCGTATTACTGATATTGCTCAACGTGCTGATTGGAGTAATGAATGTACTTGATATTTGGAATGTCTGGCTGTTTTTCGACTGGAATGGAGGATATCTCAAACAATTTGTGCATGAAGGTACCTGGCTTTTGGTATTCTCCATTGTTATTTCTATACTTATTGTGATCTATTATTTCAGGGCCAGCCTTAACTTCTATCCGCGACGGAAGCTGCTCTTATACCTGGCCATAGGGTGGCTGGCACAAAACGCGTTACTCGCTTTTTCAGTAGGTATGCGCAACTGGCTGTATATCCAGCATTTTAACCTGGCATTCAAGCGCATTTGGGTGTATGCTTTTCTCTTTCTTACCCTTTTCGGGATAGCTACCGTTATGATAAAGATTATCAGTAGAAAGACGAATAATTATCTATTCTATTATAACAGCATTGCTGCATACCTGATGATTGTAGCCTTGAGTCTGGTGAACTGGGACGTAGTTATTGCACGCCACAATTATAAACATTATACGACTTCGTTTTTTCATACCGACTTTTTGGCTTCCCTTGATGGGAGTGCATTACCGGTGCTGAAAGAATCAACATTGCACATAGCGGAAATTAAGCAGGTCCAGGAGCAGAAATTCGATTTTGCAGAGTGGTACATGTCCCTGGATAATTATGCGAAGCATGTGAACAATCGTTGTCAGAATTTCCTTTACGGATATCCTTTACTCAACTGGCAATCCTGGAATGTAGCCGATTACAGAACCTACCGGGTTTTGTTAAAAGAAATGAAAATCAATCCCTATTATCCAGCAGATCAAGATAAAGCTGATACATCTGCTGTCCAAAGCAAACAAAAGTAACATCCCGGGGAAATTCCGAATCGCCTAACCATTGTTTCACGGTATCAATGGCAATAATGGCAGCTTCCTTATGTGGATATCCATAGGCACCGGTGCTGATGGAGGGGAAGGCAATGGAATCAATCTCATTTTCGGCCGCCAGTTTAAGGCTTTCGGTGTAACATGAAGCGAGCAGCCTGTCTTCATCATGGCCTCCGCCACGCCAAACCGGGCCTACCGTATGTATAACATAGCGAGCAGGCAGTCTGAAACCTGGCGTTATCCGGGCTTCACCGGTGGGACATCCTCCTATTTCATAACAGGCATCATAAAGCTCCGGGCCGGCTGCGCGGTGAATGGCTCCATCCACACCGCCACCACCCAGCAAACTGTTGTTTGCCGCGTTTACAATGGCATCACCCTCAAAATCTGTGATGTCACCCTCAATAACTTTGATACGCTGATTATTCATATTTGCTCAAATTTATTATGATATTGCTTGTTATTTTTTTCAAATTTACTTAATATTGCAATTCCGCAGTACAAATTGTACTATATTTTTCATATAATCTCCCTGGTATTATTGGCCTGTAAAGGCCCGGGCCGGTTTTTTTTTTATTCTAAGAAACCATTTCTTTCAAAAACCTTTACTCATGCGAAAAGCTAATGTAGTTTGTATGGTTGTGGCCTTGCTGTATGCGTCAACTTTTATTCAGGCTCAAAATGAGCATTCAGTTACCATCGAAAACATTTCAAGTGAGGCCGTCTGGCCTGCCGTAATTAAAGCTTTTGCGGATTTAAGCTATCCCCGGCCTCTGATTAACAAGCGGGAAGGCACGGCTTATACGAGTTATTACCGGTATAAAACAATGTTGTTTGACAATCGTGTTAAATTTGCCCTTGAATACAAAACGGGTACACTTAATATCAGCATTTCGGAGAGACAATATCTGAGTGACAAAGGCTGGGTGGAAAATGTTTTGCCTGCTTCTGACAAGCAAATGCTGAAGCTGTTGAATCCTGTTAAAGAACAACTCCTTAAGCTGACGGAAGGGCAACCTTATACCGGCCCGGCCGCTGGAATACGTTCGGAAGATCATGGAAACAAAGCCGGTTTATACGATAACTTTGCCCTGGTAAAAACCAATAACAAGGCGATGGACTTGTTGGGGGTGCACGAAAACGGGAATATTATTGGTATTGATCTGGATGAAGATCAAAAACGGATTTCATCGCTTACCTTTAAAATTTCTGAAGATGCCCCGGCTGCGGTAATGCTTTATAATGAAAATGGTACACCACAAAGCATGATGGCAGGTGGATACGCCATGCATTTCAGCAGTATTCGCAATGGTGTAACCAGGGTTACTGTATTCGATACATTGGGCAGATTTATATCTTCTCATGAAGTTCAACTGACCGCGCCGCTTGAAAATACTGAAATACTTCCTGGCACAGGTGATGGTGGGCCATCTCTTCTCAATCCTATCCCGCTGGATTTCAGCATGAAAGATCTGGCCGACTATACAGGTTATGCAAGCACAGCCCTCAATGCGGTGGCCTGCATTGCATCACTTCCCACTGCGGTGGGTGCAATTGTTCCCTGCGGCGTGCTGGCTCTTGACGTTTTAAGCAGGGTTGTTCCGGAGGATGCTTTTATATATAATGAACTCCAATTGGCCAATACGCTTTTTGCGTATGTAACATTTAAAAATCCCGTAAAAACACTCGAGAAAGCTATTACACTGGCCGGGGGACTTAAAGACGCTACCGCTTCGGCTGCCGAATGGCTTGAGCGGCATTTTCCACCGGGTGAAATCATTATAGCCGGTAATCCTGAAGTTAAAGTCGGTGATTTTGGTGAGATGGGCGAGCCGGTACTTTTTTATGCCCTGTCAAATTATCCCGAAGTGCCGGTTGTGTGGGGTACTTCTTCTGATGCCATCAAAATTATCCCGGTCAGAGAAGGCGAAGCAGCTTACCGTCCCGGGTATTCTACGGTTCAGATATATGCTTTGCAACCCGATGAATCAGGAGAAGTGACCATAACTGCCAGTCAGATGAAAAGTGGTGAGCTGATACAGGGCAGTCAGAAAATATTTGTGGAGAGTCCGGGCTATTATTATATGCCCGATTGTCAACAATTGTTTGATCTGAAAGTGATTTCTGCTGCCGAGTTTGCCCGCTGTGAGTCGGATGCCGAGGCTTGTGAAGATGCCCTTAATGCCGCCGGTGATCACATTCTGGTGAATGATCCGGAAATTGTCGCGACTATTATTCGTGAGCACCTGATTGCTGCTTCCGAGATTACCGATCCAGATATGCGCCTGCAAACCGAAAAGCTTAACTTTTCGCGCAAGATTTGGAAAGAAGACGGATCAACCTGGCCACCTTCGGAAGCAGGCGAATTCCGCGATTTTGTTAGTCAGGCACCTTGTATGTACAAATGGTTCAGCTACGGCGACCGACAAACCATCATTGCACTGGCGCATGAAGGCATGTTGAAAATTGAAGCCATTGAAAAGAAGGTTGAAGGCTTGCAGAAAGCGGCCAACGAAAGTAATTTTCAAAAAATAGGTGCTGAAATCATGAAACTGGAAGAGTCAATCCCTGAAATAAAGGAAACCTATGAAGCTAAGATTAAGAAAGTGGCGGAGAAGCAGACCATTCGCTACGAAACACGCAAAAGCGATCCTGAAAAGTACTACACGATTCAATATGCTGTTGTTACAGGTGCCCGTTGGGGAAAATATGATGGTACGCCAAACTTGTTGCTTGACATATTCTTTACGCCTCAAAAAGCCACCAAAACGCAACAATTTTTTGACGAAACCCGGACATATGATTTATTTCTCACTCAATTTTCCTTTTCATTTATCAACGGTTCGGACGATCCCGTTCAGTATGCACTGATTATTGGTGACCAGATCAGGCAAAAGGGCGTGGTACAAACAGCCATCCGCATGAAAATCTTTGAGGATGAAATCCAATACCTGGACTTTTATCGGTCAAATGCCGGTGCAAAACTTATTGAATGATAAAAATGGCCTATGTAGCGTGGACTGATTACTTTGATTGCAAAACCGGTATAGTTTCATTAGCAGTACGTTGGGTCAAGTCGAAATTTTAGAATTTAGAAATTAGAATTTAGAAATTGATCCTTCCCTTACTCTATCACACTTTCCGCACAATAAGCTGTGCATTTTCATATTTGACGATGCGGACTGCTTCTCCTCTGTCGATATATCCGGACTGGGCCACAGCATCA
>JAVEQP010000021.1:0-43552 GCA_034007585.1 Lentimicrobium sp.
AATCGTTGAATAGCACGCAATTGAGTAGTTTCGAAACGAGGTGCGTCAACAGTACATGCCCCTCGGCAGAGAAATCAAAAATACTACATTTTTTTAACAAATTTTCAATCTTTTGTTATTTAGAATTAATCAAACTTACATTAAATGATTTTTTATAATTTTTAGTTAATGTTTGTAATGGCATTTGTGTAAGTTAAAGTGTTGATAAAGAATAGTTTGGTGGCATTTTATTTGTTTTTTCGGATTGTTGGAGGTTGCCAGTTTCAAAAGATTTTTGGCTGGTGAATTTTTGTTTTTTAGAATGAATTAAAATTATTCTAAACATAGGCAAAAGCAACACTATCGTATTATAATTTATCTGTTATTCCTGTAATGAAAAAGATTTAATAGTTCACCTATTGGTTAATAATGTTTCTTAAGGCTTTGATTAATTGTGGTGAGGCATCAGAACCGATGATTTTGCCAACTTTAATCTTTTCTGCTTCATCCAGCGCCTGAATTAATTCAGTTTCATTATAAACCGCCTTAACGTATCCCAATTTTTCAAAACTTTTGGCTGTAGCCAGTTGATGGTCATTTCTTTGTTCGTGATTTTTGGCTAACCTTGGCATAACGATGATGGGTTTACCTATGGTGAGCGCTGAAATAATCGTACCCATTCCCGCATGGCTGATGATCAGGTCAGCGTTGTTGAAATGTTCATCAAAAAGTTCCGGGGAAATAAATTCAGTAAATGAAAATGATTTCGGTTTATAGGCAGCTTTTGAAATTTGGGCAAAAATTCTATGCTTATTGTTTTTGCTTGCCCATGCGTCAATGATTTTAATCATCCGATCAAAGGGTTCCTGTGTACCAACAACAATAAAGATGTTCATTTGATGAGTTTTATGTGTACGGCTTAAAACTGGTTTGCAAAAGTTTTTTTATTTGTAGTTGTGAGTCATTATAATACATTGCCCCTAAAGGCAGACTTTTTACTGGCCAGGTCTTCCCATTGTGTCAGATGAAAGTGTGCGAAAGCCTTAACTATTCTTCCACTCAGACTTATTATTTCAACATTGGCAATGCTGTCAAGCCAAATTGTTCGGCTGCCGGATAGCCTTCCCCAAAGTAAAGCGAAAAGGCCCGGCGCAGCTCCGGTAGTTATGATGACATCGGGTTTTTCGATTCTAATAATTTTCCTGAGTTCAAGGGCCATTTTTAATAATTTCATTTTGCTCCATCGATTTCCATCGGATACTTTGTAAAACCTGGCGCCATCTACCACCTTCTCATAGCCCTGATGAGTTGAGACATAAACCACCTTGCAGCCTTCGAATGCCTTGTTAATGCGCATCAGTTGGATCCAATGACCACCACCTGAAGCAACAGCAAGTATTTTCCTGGTTTTTTCTGCCATCCTTAATTGTTTATCAGTCTTCCTGTAAAAGTTCGCAAGATAGGAAAATTCAACTCATAGAATCGGAATATAAGTTCAAGTTTCATTCGTATTCTCATGATAAAGGGCAATTTCCTATGAAATGATTTTTCGGTGAATCGTTTCAGTTCATCTGTCGAAATGGGCTTTATGTCAACAAGTTTAAAATGTTTTTGTTGACAAATAAACAGTTGTGTTTGTCCTTCGGGCAGATTAATTATACTTATTAACCCCTTTTGCGTGAGGCTGGAGAAGTTTTGATCGAAAATAAAATTGCCATGACTGTAGAAAACAGAGGTTTCTCCAA
Source organism: Lentimicrobium sp. (assembly GCA_034007585.1). Classification (GTDB taxonomy): domain Bacteria; phylum Bacteroidota; class Bacteroidia; order Bacteroidales; family Lentimicrobiaceae; genus Lentimicrobium. The sequence goes on from JAVEQP010000021.1 coordinate 1,725, forward strand.
TGCGTGAGTAGGGTTGAATTACATGTGGATGGTGTCCTGAAATATAATCAAAACCTGCCTTTGCAAGTTCATGGGCTAGTATCTGCTGCTTTTTATTTTCCCTTGTCAGGTATTCATCCCCCCAATGAATACTCAATACCCAAATTTCATTTTCGGATTTATTGGCCAGTTGAAGATCGGTAATCAATGAATCATAAGTACTTTTAAAATAGGCTCCTTCATAGTACTTGTCATTCACTAAACTAACGCCATATACCTTAAGTAAATACCCTTCCTTGCTAATTTCAACAGGTATATGGTTTTTACCTGTAACCAAAAAGCCATTCGATTCAAGCATCTGGATGGAGGAGTTGGCTGATTGCAGCCCATGTTGTCCGAAATGGTTGTTTGCAATGTTTACAATCATTTGCGTTTCAATGCTCTTTAATAAGCTAAGTGATTGCAATGGAGCAACATAAATGGCTCTATTGATATCCATTTTGGCTAAATCCTTATCTTCGGCAAGGCTGGCCTCAAAATTAACCAGCATAAGATCGGCAGCCGACAATTGTTTTTTTACAACATCAGCAATGAGAGATGGATACTTTCCTTTATACCTGCTAAATATTCCCCGACGAAAATGGTGCACATTCTCGCCAAGCATTAGGTCTCCGGTACAAATAAGCTTAAACGACATGACTTTCAATTATTTTGAATTTTGCATCAGTCGGGTTAGGTTTTGTTAGCCTGTTGACCCTTACTTTAAGTTCAGGCCATGTTTTGGTGATAAAGATAGAAATTTCTGACGAAGTTTTAATAAAATCTTCATCATTCGCTATATGAATTAAAACTTCCAGTGAATAATCTTTATGTTGTACGATCTTGTATCCATCAATATTAGGGTAGCGATAAAAAATATTATTGAAATATGAACCATGTATTACACTTCCCGAAGGTAACTTTATCAGGTCTCTTGTCCGTCCTTTGAGATCAGTAATTTTTGGCCAGGAAAGACCACATTTACAGGGTTTGTCGCTGATAGTACCCAGATCACCTACTTTATATCTGACAAAAGGAAAGCTATAACTACTCAGGTTTGTAAGTAGTATTTCATCCATGCCGTGTTCATTCTCAAAATTCTCAACAAGACAGTTCAGCATATTAATGTGATAGCCTTCATGTTCAGTACATTCGCAGGAGAGTATTCCCCCATCGTTTGCACCATACATATCAAAAACAGGCTTGCCAAAAGCATTTTCGATGCCTTTTCTGTATTGGGGCGTTAACTGTTCGGAAGTGGTAAATATAGCTTTTAAGTTTTTGAATAAGCCTGGGATATCAGGCTTTATGCGGATGATATTCAAAATTGAACTCGGATAGCCATACAAAATCACTGCTTTTTGAATGTGCTTTGCCGATACTTTCATGTTCCGGTCAATTACATCGCCTTTAATGAAATAGTTATTTTGTAAGAAATGATATACCGATTCACTCACCTGTCGGTTGGTCGTTCTGAGTGAGTTCCCCGCAATAGTAACGAAAGGATCTCCGGGATTGAATCCTCCATAACGATTCCAGAAGTAATAAATATGTGCCCAGAACCAGGAGAGATGTTCTTTATCAACATGATAATAGAAAGGCGTCCCGGTGCTGCCGCCGGTCTTCTTTTTTTGCGAAGGGCGATGTGGATCGGGGTTATAAATCCTTTTATAATTTAAATTGATGAGCTGCTTGTCAGTAATTGGCAGTGTTTTGAGGATTGCAATTGGATTGTCACTGATTTCGTCGTTAGAAAAAGTTTTAAGCAGAGGCTGATAGTAGCTGTTTTTGGACTTGAGATATGTTATTAACCCTATCAGGTTTGTGCGTCGAAGCTCAGCCATTTGCTCCGGTTGATCTGCCAACCGGTGAAGTTCCTGGTATTTCTGCAGGATTTGTGTTTTCCGAATACGATCAATTAATTTTATACCTGCGTATTTCATTTTTCATTGAAATTACTCCCGTATTCTGGCGCTAAATTCCAATGATGCGGGCAATGTGTTTATATTTCTGTTCCCAGGTTTGTTCAGCGGCTGTCTTAATACGCAAATTTACCAGTTCTTCACTGTTTTCTTCAAGTGCCATTCTGGCTTGCATAAGAAAGTCTTTAGGCGTTTCGGCAAAATAAACAAGCTCACCAAACAATTGTTTTACCACCGGAATATGACAGCTTACAATGGGTTTGCCCATGGCCAGATACTCAAGGGTTTTTATGGGGAATGAGTTCTTTATCCAGTCGGCCATAATCCAATTCAACAAGCAAAGATCAAATCCTTGAGCATAGGAGGGCAATTCATTATAAGCTACCGGGCCGATAAAGTAGATATTGTCTATATGTTCCAGTGAAGAATAGTCGCCAAGTATCTTGCCAATAATAACAACGGAAAACCCGTTTTCTGCCAGCACCCTAAAGATTTCCTTATCATTTGCATCGGAAAGGGTACCATAGTATCCTGCAATTGGTTTACCCTTTTTCCTTATCTTAACAATGGTGGGATGAAGATCGAATGGCTTAGAAAAGTGTTTGAAATCAACGCCATGGGTAAGAAGATGTACCTCGCGGTCAGAAATTTTTTGCAATTTGTGCTGAATGTTTGGCGAGCTCGCAAGGAGATGGTCAACGTTCTGGCTAAGATATATTTCTTTCTTGCGCAAATCTTCGAGAAGTAATTTGTCTTTTGTTCTAAGCTCGGAAATAAGATCGGCAGCCTGATATACTTTCGTCAGAAAGGTTTTTTTTAATAAGGGAGAAAGGGTGAAACTGCCTGATATCCACAATATTGTGTCTTTCGTTTTGAAGCCGAGGAATCCCCCAACCATTCTTATCTGAAATTTGATAAATGATGCATTTACGTTATCCCAAAAGGGATTAAATACAGGAATATAAAAAGGCACGAGGACATAAAATCCATTTTCAACTTTTCTAAAAAATTTTAAATGGGTTTTGAGCTTATTTATGACCTTTTTATAGATAGATTGTTTGTTAGCTGAATTAACCGCAGGTGATTTAAAAGCTATTGGATTGACCCAGAGAATATTATATCCGTTATCTCTGAATTGGTAGATGATTTGCCGTGTGCTGGTAATGGAAGGCCTGAACCAATCGGGTCCATTGCAGAGTATCCATTTTTTCATGAGAACCTTATTGTTTGTTTTTAATTGGCGTTGAGTTCATCCACTTTAATTATGGGCTTTTTACACAATGGAAGTATGTCATCCTGAAAAACAAGGTGCAGGTAGTTGTCGACATTATACAGGCGGGTAATCAAACGTTTGTGTTCAATCTTTAGAGGTATTTGATCTTTGAAAACTTGCTTAAAATAATTGGAACGGGGATTAAAGGTATCAGTTTCAACCACAGGGTTAAACTTTTTTTTCTGCCATCGCAGAAACCGGTTGTTCATCAGGTTGTTTAACTTAATAATCCATATCATGGCTGGCCTGATTTTGCTTTCAAGCTTAAGCGAAATGGGAAAAGCCGTTGATTGTATTTTATTCGTTTTCTTATCAAGTGCTGCAACAACCGTATGGGCCTTTTGTGAGCGTAACAGCGATTTGGGCAATGAATGATAAGCCATTGCAATCATACGGTTGGCGTAAGGAGTAATCGGTGTGATAAAATGTGAGGCCCGCATCATAATAGGTATGGTGTTTCTGAATGCCCTGTAGTTTATGTCGTGATAGGCTTCAAAGTCGAACAAAAGTTCCGTTTTGGGATATTCTTCAAATAACTGCTGAAAGGTTTTCTTTGTGTTAAATTTGTGAAAATACGGTACGTATTGGCTGACAATCTCTTCGGGAACACCACGTACAACCCATTTGAAGAAAATTTCAATCATCTGTTGTTTCTTTTTAATCCCAAAATTTCTGAATGTAGGCATTTTACCTGAATTGGCATCTCCAAAAAGACCCATAAGTGCGGAGCTGGTATATTGTTGAGCCACGCTGCCCAATGCAAACCACGAGAGTGTGGGCGTAGTGTTCATAGATACAAGTAATGCCAGCCTTTTGTCAACCGTATAATCTTCCAGCACATGCAGATCTTTATTGAGCAGTTGAGCTTGCTTTTGAACGTAATTATAGTCAAATACCCCAACCCCTTCTTTAAATACAAAGGGTTGGTAGGGGATGTTGTTTTGTTCCAAAAAGGAGAGAAATAATCTGCAATCCTTTCCTTTTGAAAGATAAATACCCACTGTTTCATTGTAATATTTATAAAACTCTTTGAAGTAATTATCTATAGTTGCTGTTAAGTCCTTGATGTATTGTTGGTTGCTTTTAGTTCGGGTTCGGTCAACCTTTTGATAGTATTTTTGGTAAGAAGTCGATTCGTTTGACCTGATATATATATCGGAAGGTAAAACCAGCGATATTTCGGTAAATTCAGTTTTGCGATAAAAGGGATATTCAGCCTGAAGAATGTGAGCTATGGATTCTTCGTCAACACTTATGGAAAGATGTGGATTGGTGGCCAGTGCAAAAACGTTATTTGAAACTGCAAAGGTGTTGTTATGGTTATATACATATACCCTATTTGCACCAAATTGATCGGTAATAAGAATGAGTTTATCCTCGTTTGCAAGATAAACAAAACCCGAATATCTCCCATCAATTTGTTTTAAAAATTCCAGATTATTATTGTTTCGGGCTTGCGTTAAAATTTCGGATGCCAGGCTCCCATTCATTATTTCATCTTGTTTTTTATGCTCCCGGAGTAGTTCAAAATCGGAAAATGCACCTTCAATAAAGGCAAAGTCTTTACTATCCTTGTAAAGACTTATGCACTCAAGTTTATGCGATTCTGCAGGCAGTAGCAACGCAAGTTTATATTTGCCTAGATTTATCAGGTGCACATTGCGGCCAAATCCGCCAAAAAAACGCTGCATGCCGTCATGCAGTATATCTAAACTTTTTGATGGCTGATTCTCCTGTTGTTCTACCAGGATATAACCCGTCATTCGTCCCTTAATATCAGGGGTTATCTGCTTTTCGTGCTTGTATTCTGTCATGTCCTTTCACTTTTATTTTATCATCTTTCTGATTGTAGAAAAGGAATAACCCTTGTCTTTTAACGCTTCAATGAAATCAGCAATAAGGCTTAGATTGTCAGCATGGAACCGGTGATGAAAAAGCACTCCAATAATATTGGAATGAAGGCTTGCTACTTTAATTTGATTCATAATATCCTCAAGGGAAAAGTGATCGGCAGTTGATGGTCCTGTGTATTTTTTAATTGGGTTGGCTGAAACAGATATTTCTCTGAATTGATATCCATATCGGATACCCGGATGGTAATTAATTTTCTTACCGAAAAGTGTTTCTTTCCTCAAAAGCTTGCCAATGTAGTTTTTCAATCGTACCTTGAAAGTAAATTTAATATGAGAGGAAATAGCTATATAATCCAGTTGATCTATTGCCTTGAGTGTTTGTTCGTTAAAAGTACCATAGGGAAAAGTAAAAATAGGATCCCACAAATCTCCAAAAATTCTGTCCATAATTTCCCTACCCTTTTTAATGTCATCATACTGTTCCTGGAAACCCCGGTTTCCACCAAATTCCATTTTTTGATCGGGATTTTCGTGATTGTGATTATACCCGTGCTGAATGATTTCAATAAGTTCGGGGAACTGCTTTCTCATCCCGATAAGCCACTCAGAAACTTCAGGCGTTACATTGGCTGGTTCAACAGCATGAGAAATAGGGATTTTATGTTCCACACACAGCATGGTTAAGTCAATAAGCGACTGGTCAAGTGAATGCCTGACATCATCATTTCTGAAGAATACACATGTTGAGGCGTTTTTTTTACTCATATAAATGATGATTAGGCATAATTTAAACAATCAGGGAAAATTGTTGATTTTACTGATTTGTAAATTTTGAAAAACAAAGATACAGAAACCCATGAGAATGTATTCTGATTTTACGCTGGTAAGAACTAAAATGGTTGATCGGCGCAACAAACCTCTTTGTGCTGATGAAACTGTCTTTTTATTATTTAAGGTTATTCCTGCAGCATAGATTCATATACTTTTCTGGTTTCTTTCCCAATTTCATCCCAGGAATAATTTGATTTGGCCCATGTCTTTATTTTATCTCTCGATTCAGGAAGGTTGATGCACAGTTCAGAGGAGAAGTAACGTTGGATCATCAGACTCCAGGCCTGAGGTGAATTTTCACTGACAATAAACCCACTTTTGCCATCTGGAACATCTTGCCTGAAATTACCAACATCCGAAACCAGAACCGGCAGGCCAAATGCATAGGCCATAAAAATGATCCCCGATTGATATATTTCCCGGTAAGGAAGGGCAGCACAGTCGGAGGCCACAAAATAGGCTTCCACATCCTTATCATGAATAAAGGACATTTTTGAGGTAATCCTGTGTTTTAGGCGAGACCTGTTTATAATCTCGTCAATCAATTTTTTATATTCCGAAGATTTTATCTTACCTGCAATGATAAGCCTGAAATTATCAGCAAAATCTAATGGCAAAAGATTGAGACTTTCTATAAGTACATCGAGACCTTTATAGTGATCAATATTTCCAAAAAAAAGCACAACACGTTCCTCTTGGTTAATTTCAAGAATATTGCGGGCCTCTTCCCGCGTCAGGCCAGCCTGATTTACGCGAATATTCATTCCATGCTTTATTACGGATATTTTGGAGCCTGGTAATTTAAAATCCGCTTGTAACTCTTCCTTACTTTTCTCGGTGTGAACAATAAGCTGGTTACACAGCTTATATAAAAGTCTAAGTGTCAAAGTGTTGAACCAGGTATTTCGGTTGTCACGTTTGCCTGCATTTACATTATGTACCGTTAAAACAGTTTTATGACCACGAACTTTTGCAATCAGGGGAATCACAATGCGATCAATAATTTTATGCCGTTCGAGCCATTGAAAATGTATGATCCTGGGTTTCCGGCTAAGTAGATAAAAAACCTGCAAATAATAAAATCGCAAGATATTCCATGCCTTTTTGATGCCAGTTGATTTGCTATACTTTACAGAGAAAACCGGGAAATAATTGACATTATTGAAAGGAGCGAAAACTTTGATTCTCTCAAATGAGTCGAGAACATCAATGTCATCTTCTTTCACTTGTGAAAGGCCTGAAACCAGTCCCAGTAAATAATCAAGTGTTCCCACACCGTTAAAAATAGAAATTTTCATTGTTTTTGTTGCTTTTTAATTCCAAATAGATTCAGTATTCTCCATTTGAAAAATCCACCGATATAAAAAAAATATTTTTTCAATAATGCCTGATATGCCAAAATAGAAGTTGAATATTTGTGATAAAACAGTATATCTTTTCCAATGTGATTGTTAGACTTAATATCGTAAAGTGATCTTAACAGGGTTGGAAAATTATTAAAATGCTGCAGCCCTGAATTGCTTTTATCATTCCATATGCGCAATTGTGGCAACACCAATAATTTATATCCTGCAAGTTTTGCCCTGAGTGTAAAGTCACTGTCTCCATGATATTGTGGGAAATTCTGAACATCCATCAAGCCTATTTTTTCAAATACATTTCGATGTACCAATGTACCCATACCCGGAAGCCAGTCGGCCTCAAAAGGCACCTCATATTCAGAAGCATCAATTTGTAACGCGCCGAATGGGTATTTGTTTCCGGTTTTGCGATTAAAAACACCTCCCATTGCCCAAATTACCGATGGATTATCAGCAAAATATATTTTGGAGCCAATGATGGTATTAGCCGGATACCGATTCAATGAATCGTATAATTTAAATAAATAATCTCTTTCAATAAATATGTCATTATTCCACATAAGGATATGGCTGGTTGCATGTTGATTTAGTGCATGTTCAATACCCTTATTAATCCCACCGCTCCACCACAATGTGCCATCACCTTTTAGAATAACCGTTTTAGTATATTGGTTCTCAATCCATTGGGCTGAACCATCCGTTGAACCATCATCAATGACAATGAGTGTGAAATCATCTCTGTTTACCTCTGGGTGGCTAAAATTATCTTCAAGGTTCTCTATACATTTGCTTGTAAAATCAAGTCCGTTATGGATGGGTAAAAGTATGGCAATATGCAAGTGTTTCATTGGATGCAGTTGAAAGGGTGGTCGTATTTTTTTGCTCGGAGTAACTATCCCATTTTTAGAATTTGCCGATTGATATTTGCAAGTTTATCGTTCCATTCGGGAATATCAGGTACAAATATAAAGTTGTTAACATATCCTGATTTTTTAAACTGGCTTTCCTGCTGTATTTCCTGAGGATTGGTTTCAAGGGGTATAATCTGTCTGGTCTCCAAATCAAGATAATGACAATTATACCCAAGTTTTTTTACATAATCTATAATGTGGATTATATTGCTTTCATGATGACGTTGTTCAATTTCTATTTGCAATACCGGCCTGAGCCGTTTAAGCGTTTCAGTGCCACCTTCAATAACTTTCGATTCATGGCCTTCTACATCAATTTTTATAAAATCTAATCTGTGGATCTTTTTTTTATTACAAAAGTCATCAATGGTATCGGTAGTAACGTCAATAAGACGGGTGGTGGTTTCTCCCTTTTCTTTATAAGTAGTATTAAGTGTACCTCTGGATTTAAATTCCTGACCACCAATATAAGGAATCTTAAAGCTGTGTGTACTAATTTCATTAGAAAAGGCGACCCTATAATGCCTTACGGCTGGAAACATATACTTTAATCTGCGTGAAAGCTCAGGTATAGGTTCAAAAGCATAAATTTTGTCAGCAAGGGTATGTGATTTGGCCACGTAGGTATATAAACCAATGTTGGCTCCAATATCAAAAAATACCGAATCGGACTGAAGCCAGAACCTCAAAAGCAGTAGTTCCTTTTCTTCATTTCCATCTTTATTAAAACTTAAATGATTAAAAAAATGCTTTAACCGTTTTCTTTGATAATCAGGATAAATCATGATTATTAGCGTCTTTATTATTTCTTTAAATTGCAACATTTGTACTGGGTTAAAGATGAATAGCTGGTTGTTTTTGTTTGGGTTTGAACTAATGTGTGTTTATCTCTGACTCCTTGTCATCATCAGGATTTGCCTCCAATGTTTGGGTTTGATCCCTGAAATGGTTTACATCAATAATATAAAGCAGCAGGCTGATAGCCACAATGTGGCCAGCTGAATTTCCAAAAAAGCCATCTCCGGTAAAAGAAACTAAAATAACAAAAACAAAGAAATATTTTATATAGTTGAGTTTGCCAGTCATCTTTTCTTTTAGTACTTTAACCAGCATCAATACAACCCCGGTAAGGAAAATCAATCCAAACCGGCTAAAATCGCCGATAATACCTATATCCGATTGGATAAAATGATACACACTTCTGTACATTTGAACTATTACTCCATAGCTAGAGTTGGTACTGTCCATACCATTTCCGAAAAGATAACCCCACTTGTTTGGGAAGAAGTCTGTAAGATAAAAAATAGCTGCTGATACCCTTATGTCATCCTCAATATTTTCTGTTTGTTTTTGTGAGAGTGTAACCATGGAAAGAATCAAATCCTGAAACATAATAATCAATGGAATAGTTCCCAAAACGATTAATACGATGATTAAAATTTTGGATTTAACCTGTTTACTAAACAAAACATTAATCAGGGAAATCAATAATACTGATAAAATCAACTGTCGTGTTGCCATTAAGAAAAAGATACTCACGAAAAGTAAAAGCATAGCCAACTTCGAGAGTGAAAACCTCTTGAAAATTTGATTGAGGAGTAAAAAATAGGCGATAACCAGATACGCCAGACCTGGCAGGAAGATTCGAATAGTGCCACGAGACTCGGCAGCTCTCACATCGAATATACGCACCGGAAAAGCTGCAAACTGAATCAAGTAAAATATTGAATGCACCACTGCAAATCCAATTATGATTTTCTCAAGATCATAATCGGGGATTTTTAGTAAGTGTAACATGTAATAAGTCAGGTAATAATACATAAACCGTTGCGCAATCAGCGTTGTTCCAAAACCCTGGTTGTAGTTGTAATTCGCCATGAACATGCTGGTAAATACAGCGATAAATATGAGTAAAATCTCCCACTTAAAGTTGAGAACGAAGTGCTCAACCGGGCTGTAAACAAGCTGTAATCCAATAGTTAGTAAAATTATTACTACTCCGGCAAGCCCAATGATTTTCATGACTGAATCAGGAAGGAATGAAAAGCGGAACAACTGTAAGGATGCAGCAATAATGGTAATTATAAGGATCTTTTTAAACATGTTCAGTATTCTTTCAGCAGCAAAATCAACATTTTAAGGTTACAAATTTAATGAACTAATCATACAAATAGTGGTAAAAATCATCTATTTGTTCGTCATGAAGTAAAAAATTTAGTGGCAACCTTTCATTATCAGATTTTATAATGATTAAATTGAATTTAGATAATGGTGGAATTCGGCAATAGTTTATGAATAGATTTTAGTACAAATTTTTATTTTGCCCAAATTCCGGTATCTTTTTGATTAACAATTTTGTAATACTGAAATGGTGCAATGATGGCTCCCGGCAGGTAAGTAAGGGCTGAGCCCAGCACGACTCCGGCAGCGCCCATACCCATGGGGCCGGCTAAAAAGATGGATAAGGGTATATTAAAAATTGCTACCACCACTGAAATGTATAGTTGAAGGGTGATTTTACCTGTTGCATTAATGAAATAAATAAATATAATGTACCAGATATATACTGCATTAAAAAGTGCCATCATTACCGAAAGCATAAAGGGTATGCCTACCTCTTTTCCTATCCATAACCGGTAAAAATCCTTTGCGAAAACGAGCATTAATGCCAATCCAATGAGCACCCCCCCCCAAACCATAATCAAATTTCGGTTTACTTTTTTAATCCAGGTAAATTCCTTCTTTACATAAGCTTCTGTATATGCTGACCAGTAGGTGTTGCTGATAATAACAAATAACATCATGGCAATACCAAAATACTTATTCGCAATATGGTATTGAGACACCGCCTCGGGCCCGACAACCTGTGTTATAATAATGCTGTTGGTGGACATTATAATTACTACTGTTACCTGAATGATGAAAAAACGAATACCCAGATTGGCCAAATCTTTAAAGTATTTAAAACGTATCGTTTTTATAGAAGGCCGGTAGCGCTTATAGTCCCGGCTAAAAAAGTATATAGTAGCAGTCCCGAGTATTATTAAAGGAGCGGCTGACATGACCATTCCGAGATTGAGCAGCGTAGGTGTTGCGAATAAAATTACAAACACCGTTCCCAATAGCGAAAGTAAGTTGGATGCTGGTCCAATAGCTCCGCTGAGAGCAGCACGCTGATCGGCCATCAGGATTACCATCAACAACTGAAGAATAAACCTGAGTAAAAAAAATCCTAAAACAAAAATGGCAAGGAAGCTGAGCTGGTGTTCAAGTTCGGGAGGTGCTTTCAGAATAGTGCTCCAGTTGAGAAAAGGGTTTAAGATTAGAATTATGATAAAAATAGTACCAAAAATAATGGTGAATCCGGCGTAGGTTGTACTTACATATATCCTGGCTTTTTGATGTTCGTTTTTGGCCAATGCCTCGGCGAAACGGTTACGCAGACCATTGCCAAGTCCAATGTCAAAGTAGATTACCCATGCAATAATGGATGTAAGGGTAATCCATATGCCATACTCTACCGGCCCCAGATGATTGTAAAGCAGGGGAACAAAAATTAATCCAATAAGAATACTTATGCCCTTGATTACAAAGGATGCTAAAATATTCTTGCGTGCCTTCACACTCCGCTTGTGCCCCCTATTCAGCATGGACATTAAGTAATTGAACAGTTTTTTCATGAATGAGATTTCTGGCAGTTTTTATTCAATAGGAGTAGAGGGCAGTTAGAGCTTATATGCATTGTAAATTCTTAAACATCAAACTTTATACCCTGTGCCAGTGGTAGTTCGGTAGAAAAGTTGATTGTGTTTGTTTGTCGGCGCATATAAGCCTTCCAGGCATCTGAACCCGATTCGCGTCCGCCACCGGTATCTTTTTCGCCACCGAAAGCGCCTCCAATCTCCGCACCATTGGTAGCTATATTCACATTGGCAATGCCACAATCAGAACCTTCATGCGACAGGAAACGCTCTGTTTCAAGCAGATCTCTGGAGAAAATGGCAGAAGACAAACCCTGTGGTACACCATTATGCAGCTCAATGGCTTCGTCGATTGAGTGATACTTTATCAAATACACAATGGGCGCAAAAGTCTCATCCTGAACAATTTCGAAGTGGTTCTCAACTTCAGCGATACAGGGCACCACATAGCAACCCGATTCATATCCTTGGCCATTGAGTACTTCACCTCCGTAAAGTATCTTACCTCCCTGCGCTATGATTGTCTGCTGCGCTGTCACAAAGGTTTCCACGGCTGTTTTATCTACCAGCGGACCAACCACTGTATCTTCGTTCAAAGGATTACCAATCCTGAGTTGTTTGTAAGCCGCAATTAGTTTTTTGCTGAATTCGTTAAAAATCGAATCCTGAATGATCAGTCGCCGCGTAGAGGTACAGCGCTGACCTGCTGTTGCCACAGCGCCAAAGAGGCTGGCTCTTAAAGCCATATCCATATCTCCGGATTCAGAAACAATGATGGCATTATTTCCACCCAGTTCAAGAATACATCTTCCCAGCCGTTGACCAACTATTTGGCTTACATGACGGCCTACCTTTGTTGAACCGGTTATTGAAATCAATGGGATGCGTTTGTCTGCAATAAAATCATCACCTATATAGGATGAACTGCCTGCCACCAGATTTAGCACCCCTTCAGGTACGTTGTTTTCGCGAAGTACCGGTTCAATAATTTTATGTACCGCTATCGCACAAAGCATGGTTTTTGAGGAAGGCTTCCAAACGACTACATCGCCACAAACCAAGGCTATCATGGCATTCCAGGCCCAGACAGCTACCGGGAAATTAAAGGCTGACACCACTCCCACAACACCCAGCGGGTGATATTGATCGTACATGCGGTGACGCTCCCGCTCTGAATGCATGGTGAAGCCATACAATTGCCTCGATAAGCCCACGGCATAATCCGCAATATCAATCATTTCCTGAACTTCTCCAAGTCCTTCCTGTCTTACTTTACCCATTTCATAAGCTACCATTGCACCCAAAGGTTCCTTAAATTCACGAAGGCGATGGGCAATTTGTCTGACGATTTCACCCCGTTTTGGCGCAGGCACCATGCGCCAATCTTTAAAAGCCGCAGTTGCCTTTTTCATAATCACTTCATAGTCGTCCCAGGTTGCCTGATTTACAGTCGCAATTAGCTGACCATCAGCAGGGGAGAATGATTGCAATGCTTTGCCTTTGGTGTCAAGCCAATGGGTTCCTGTTGTGGCACCTTTGTTGAAAGGCTCAAGGCCAAGTGTTTTTATAAATTCTTTCGGGTGATTTGTCATAATTTCGGAATTTGATCTGTTGGTTGGAATTTTTGTAGTCAACAAAAGTTTATGCCAAATGTTTAGAAAATATCAGTTCTTATCACTATGCTTTGCTTGTTTGATGACACATTCAGATTATCAATTTGCGTTTATAATGTTCTGAGATCAATAATTTCACCCGAAGGTGGATTGTTACCAAAGGTAAGTTCAATCAGCCTTTTGGCAACTGCATCGGGTTCGCTGAGCTGCTTGCTTTTGTATAGATGGATGAATCTGTCCAGTTGTGGGAAGTCTTCAGCAGAAGTCTGACGCAAGGTTTTCTGCATGGAAGTATTAACTACCCCAGGGGCTACGGAAAATATGCGTACCGGCCAGTCTTCAGATTGTTGTTCAAGTGCAATCACTCTGGTAAGCATGTCGAGGCCGGCTTTTGAACTGCAATAAGCACTCCATCCCGAATAGGGGTTTTGGGCGGCACCGGAGCTGATGTTGACAATGGTTTTTTCCACTTTCAGGGAAGACGCACGGCTGATAAATTCATTCGCCAATATCATGGGAGCGGTCAGATTCACTTTTATGTGATTCTCAAGTGAACGCAAATCAAGCTTACCCGAAGGCGCTATCGGTGAAACTACCCCGGCATTGTTGATCAATGCTATGCCTGAAGCAATCTCAGGATCAATAAAAGTAAAAATTTCACGCATAATATGAGCTATCGCCTGGCTGTTGGCCAGATTTAACTGATAGTACCATAGGCCCGTATGTTGGCTGGATGCCAGTTTGGTAAGGGTAGCATTCATTCGTCGCGAAATACAGAAAACTTTTTGTTTTTCGTTAATGAGTCGGAGTGCCAGGGCTTCTCCGATACCCGATGATGTACCGGTAACAATGTAGTATTTCATTCAATTTATATTTATATCTTTGCCTTTGATTGCTAAATAGAGAAAGAAAATACAAACTTAATAAATATAAGTATGAACAATTCAATTTTTGTCGTTGATTATCCGGATAATGAGCCGGTAAAATCGTATGCTCCTGGCAGTGCTGAGCGCAAAGCAGTTCAGGCCGAGCTAAATCGTCTTTCATCTGAGCAAGTGGATATTCCGCTCATTATCGGAGGAAAAGAGGTAAGAACAGGTAAAACCGCACCGGTAACCATGCCTCACAACCACCAGCATGTTCTGGGCCATTACCATATAGCTGGTGAAAAGGAAGTAAAAATGGCTGTGGATGCAGCAGTTAAAGCACACAAAGAGTGGTCAGCCATACCACATGTTGAGCGTGCATTTATTACCCTGCGTATAGCTGAAATGATAGCTACCACCCAACGGGCTACGCTCAATGCAGCCACCATGCTTGGCCAGAGTAAAAACGCTTTCCAGGCTGAAATTGATGCTGCCTGTGAAACCATTGACTTTCTGCGCTTTAATGCGCGTTACAGTGCTGACATTTACATGGATCAACCTCATTCGGATACAGGCATTATCAATCGGCTTGAATACCGTCCGCTGGAGGGCTTTGTTTTCTCACTCACTCCCTTTAATTTCACCGCCATCGCTTCAAATCTGAACATGGCTCCGGTTTTAATGGGAAATACTGCCTTGTGGAAACCTTCTTCCACCTCTGTTTTTTCAAATTATGTCCTCATGCAGATCTTCCGTGAAGCAGGCCTACCCGATGGTGTAATCAATTTTATTCCCGGAAAGGGATCAGTTATCGGGAAGAGCGTTTTCAGCGATCCACATTTCGCAGGCCTTCACTTTACCGGATCCAGTGTGACTTTTAACCGAGTATGGCAAACCATAGCAGAAAACCTTCCTAACTATAAATCATATCCAAGGATTGTTGGAGAAACCGGTGGCAAGGACTTTATCATGGTTCATCCTTCAGCTCATAAAGACGAAGTGGCCACTGCAATTGTGAGGGGTGCCTTCGAATTCCAGGGACAGAAATGCTCGGCTGCCTCAAGAGCTTATATTCCTAAATCAATGTGGCCCGGAGTTAAAGAGCGCGTAGGCGATATGCTTTCTCAGATCACCGTAGGCGATGTTGCTGATTTTACCAATTTTGTGAATGCTGTTATTGATGAAACATCTTTCGATAACATCATGAATTATATTGAACTTGCCCGCAAATCTCCGGATGCAGAAATCGTTTTTGGCGGTAAGGGAGATAAATCAAAGGGTTACTTTGTTGATCCAACCGTAATTCAGGTTACTGACCCGCATTTTGTTACTATGGAAGAAGAAATTTTCGGTCCGGTAATTACCATATTTGTTTATGATGATAATAAATATGAAGAAACCCTGCGTCTGGTAGACGAAACCTCACCTTACGGACTTACCGGAGCCATATTTGCCAACGATCGCAAGGCCATCGCCCAGGCGAACGATGTGTTAAAATATGCAGCCGGCAACTTCTACATCAATGATAAGCCAACCGGAGCCGTGGTGGGACAGCAGCCTTTCGGTGGATCGCGCCAATCAGGTACCAATGACAAGGCTGGCAGTATGCTCAACCTTATCCGGTGGACCAGCCCCCGAACCATTAAGGAAACGCTTATACCTGCCCGCGATTTCAAATATCCGTTTTTAAATAAGGACTAATTTATCCTGAGAAAAAAAGCCCGTTAAGGGCTTTTTTTTATCTCTGTAAAGAAGGTGATAAGTTGGTGAAAATCTTAAAGTAAAGCGATTGTTTTTGCATGAATAAGATCATAAGCGATAGCAGATAATTTTTACCAATAGTTGGATGTTAACCCAATTTCACTTACGTTTGCAAGAGGAGTTTACGCTCTTGAATTAAATAACATGGCAAAATCAGTAAAAGAGCAAATCAGTGATTACCTGAGCCGTTTTACGGTGGGCATTGCAGGCTGTGGCGGATTGGGAAGCAATGCTGCTATGGCTTTGGCGAGGGTAGGAGTGGGCAAGCTTTTACTGGCTGATTTTGCCATCATTACCCCTCAGTGCCTCGACCGTCAGTATTTCTTTGCTGATCAGGTGGGAAAACTTAAGGTTCACGGATTGCGTGACAATATTATGAAAGCCAATCCCAAGATAAATGTTAAAGCCTTCGATATAAAGTTGTGTACTTCAGATGTGATAGAACTGTTCACACACTGTGATGTGGTGATTGAAGCTTTTGACAAGGCGGAAATGAAGCAGATGATCATTGAAACCATGTTGACGAATTTACCTCACATTCCCCTGGTCGTAGGTGTAGGCATTGCCGGATGGGGAAAGAATGCAGACGTACATATCCGCCGTAGTGACAACCTGATCATCTGTGGGGACGAAGTTTCTGCTTTATCCGACCAACTGCCGGTATTTGCACCCCGGGTCGGGCTGGTTGCCCACATGCAGGCAAACGAAGTAATGAAACTATTACTGAAAGATTTTATTTCGAAAACAGCCGATGAACCATGACCATAACTTTAAATAACCATACGGAAAGTTTGCCGATTGATCAAATGAGTATCATGGAATTGCTCCAGGCTAAACAGTTTGATTGGAAGCTGCTCATTGTTAAACACAACGGAAGGTACATAAAACGTGCTGCTTATGAGGCTACTGCGCTTAAGGAAGGCGATGATATCATGGTGCTTAGTCTGATAGCCGGTGGCTAAACCTATACGATTTCAGCCACGATAAATGCACTTCCTCCCACAAAAACCACATCACTATCACTGGCATTTTTACAGGCTGTTTCGTAAGCTTCCTTTACTGAAGGGTAAATCTCACCATATAATTCATAGTGATTGGCCATTTCTTTAAGCTGAGTAGCATCCAGTCCACGGGGGATATCGGCCTTGCAAAAATAGTATGTTGCGTTCATGGGAAGTAGTGAAAGAATGCTGTCTATATCTTTGTCATTCACTACACCGATTACAAAATGCAGCCTGCTGTACTCCAGGGTCTGTAATTGACTTACCACTGCGGCTATTCCATCCCGGTTATGTCCTATATCGCAGATGGTTAGAGGTTTTTTATTCAATATTTGCCACCGCCCCAACAGATTGGTATTTTTGAGGGTGTTTTTTATTCCACTTACCATTGGCAATGATGAAAAATCAGGGTAGGTAGCTTTTAGCAGATCGACTGATGCAACCAGTGTTGCCAGGTTTTTTAGCTGATAATTTCCCGGCAGGGGGCATTCAACACGTGTTTTATACCCGGAGTGAAAAACGGTTGCATTCAGCCATTGATTGTCAGCTTGCCGGCCATCTTTTACCACTGTAACTATTTGATCGGCAATGATTAGGGGAGCATTGAGCTGATGAGCAACATTTTTAAAGACTTCGATGGATTCGGGCAGGGTTTCTCCAATTACAATGGGTACTTCCGGTTTAATGATACCTGCTTTTTCCAGGGCTATCTCAGGCAGACTTTCTCCAAGATACTGCATGTGATCCAGGCCAATGTTGGTAATAACTGACATGAGGGGGGTGATTACATTGGTGGAATCAAGCCGGCCTCCCATACCTGTTTCAATAATGGCGATATCTACTTTACTGTCGCTGAACCATTTCATGGCCATCCCAAACGTCATCTCAAAGAAAGAAGGCCGGATTCGGTTAAAATCTTCCTGATAACGTTCAACATAGTCCACCACGTACTCCTCGGCTATCATCAATCCGTTAATTTTCATTCTTTCTCTGAAATCACGAAGGTGCGGTGAGGTATAAAGGCCTGTCTTTAGATTGTCTTCCTGCATGATAGAAGCCAGCATATGCGATACGCTTCCTTTTCCGTTGGTGCCCGCTATATGGATTACCGGAAAATTTCGGTAGGGATGGTCGCTAAGATCGCTGATGGCGATGGTATTATCGAGATTTGCTTTGTAGGCAGCGGCTCCAATGCGCTGAAACATGGGTAATTGGCTGTACATATAGTCCAGCACCTGTTTGTAATTCATAGCTGGCTTTAATTCAGTTTGAAATTATAGGTAATCGTTCCTGTTTGTTCTTCGGGAGCATCTGGGTTCGCACTGAAGCGGGCCTGCAATGCTGCTTTTTTCGCGAGTTGAATAAGTTGCGAACTGCCAGTTGTAGTACCTCTGGCCGGTGCTTCTTTTACGCGGGTAACGGCACCGCTGCGGTTTACGAAAATACTTATCACCACTTTTCCGCTTTCGCTGAAGGTATCTGGCAGAGGGATACTCTTGGGTTTGCGTCCGCTCAGGTCATAGGAAACTCCACCTCCGGAACCACCACTGCCATCGTAATTGTTTGAATTGGGATCGCCATTGGGTTTGCCCTGATCGCCAGGTTGGCCGGTAATGCCCTGGTTTCCCCCTTCACTGCCTGTTGACTTACCCTTGTACAAGGCATTTTGATTGACCACAGGCTCGGGTTTTACAATAGGTTGGGGTTTTGGGGTGGGTTTTTCCGGTTTGGGCTCTATAATTTTAGGCCTGGGTTTAACTACCGGTTCAATGCGGGGGGCTTCTTCCGTTTCCTCAGAAACCAGTTCTTCCGCGGCTGAAGCCTCTGGTTGTGGAGGAGCGGCTGCCTCGCTGGCGGCAGGTATAGGTGGTTGTATATCTCCCATGCCCTGATCGCTATATCCCAGGTTTACCTCTACACCGGCTTCTTCGGGAAGGGGTAAGGGAGTACGCAATGCAAGAAACATAATGGCAATCAACAGCAACCCATGAAAAATAAGGGTGCCGGCAATTCCTCTCCATTTGTCTTTGTTTGTTTGCATGAGCCTAAATTAATAAAAAAGTAAACGTAAAGGGAGGTATTCCCTAAATTATTGTGGAGGCCGCGTAGCCAGAATAACCTTGTGTTTTGAGCCCGTAAGCTCATTTATCTTATTCACCGCATCGATTAGCGTTACCACATACTGCACCGGAACCGTTTGATCAGCTCTGAGCACTACGGTAGCTTCTGCTTCCAGTTGTAGCTTTTGAGCCAGGGTTTCAACGAGAAACTCAGGATTAACCGGTTGTTCCTCAATGTAATACTGACTTTGAGGATCAATGTAAACGGTTACTGTTTGTTTGGCCATGGTTTTGCTGGTACTTGAGGGTAACAGCAATTTAATGGCATTGGGACTGACCAGTGTGGAAGTGAGCATAAAGAAAATGAGCAACAGAAATACCAGGTCAGTCATGGATGCCATGCTGAACTGTGCATTGATTTTATTTCTTGATTTAATGGCCATGTTTTGGATTTTGCAACGTTAAAGTGCGGTAAGCCAATGCTTATGCAGCGGGTTCATGAAGTAAATCCATAAATTCAGTGGCGCGCGCCTCCAGAATAAATACAACCTTCTCCACCCTGGCTACCAAAATGTTGTAGCAGATGTAGGCGATAATTCCTACGATAAGACCAGCCACAGTTGTAATCATGGCCTGATAAATACCCCCCGAAAGCAGCGCAATGTCAACGTTGTTTCCGGCCATTGACATGTCGTAGAAAGCCTTTACCATCCCGATTACGGTTCCAAGAAAACCGAGCATAGGTGCAGCCCCAGCTACGGTCGCAACCCCGGCCAGGTTCTTTTCCAATTTCGATACCTCAAGTTTTCCCACATTTTCAATCGCAGCGTTAATGTCGTTGAGCGGCTTACCAATACGTGATATGCCTTTTTCAATCATGCGCGCTATGGGCGTGTGATTGTTCTTGCAAAGCGACAAGGCTGAATCAATCCGCCCATTGTGAATAAAATCACGGATATTGTTCATAAAGTTGTTCTCTTCCTGGGCAGCCCTGTTGATAACGATATAGCGCTCAATGAAGATGTAAATTGCAAAAACAGACATGAGTGCCAGTGGAACCATAATCCATCCACCCTTTAATGAGAGCTCCCAAATGGAGAGTTTTATCTCTCCTGTCTGAACGGGTACCTGCATTACAGTGGTCAGCGTATCATTAAGTGCACCCACTGCGGGGCCAATTTGTAATAAGAATCCTGAAGTCATTGTGTTGATTTTTTCACGGTAAAAATAATGTTTTATTTTGGCCGGCAATGGATGTTCTGAAACAAACTATCAACACGGCATTGTTAATATAAACTAAGGGAAGTGAATATTATTATGCAATACCTGAAATTATGGTTTTTGCCCGCTTTCATATTGGTTGTTTTTTTTGTAGGCTTTGCTTTATTTAACAACGGGTTGCAAACCCCTTATTGTAATGATGCAGTGCCTTTTCCTGATTCATGCAACAAAAAAAGGCGTGATGAACTCACGCCTTTAAAAAGGTTTCTCAGGAAAGATTTTTTAGATTCCCAACAGGGTCATTACAATCTTTGCCAGGATAATAATGGCTGTTAATAAGCCAAATACTATAAGGAAAGGTTTGAAACCAGACATACCTTTTCCGACTGATTTTTCGGTTGACATATTCGTGAATTTTAAAATGAAACATCTGATGTTTTTAAAAAATGGCTTGAAGGCCGGAAAGTTCAGATGATTCTAAATTCTGAATATGCAGTTAAAAATGTGTTTTCCCGTATGGATAATGTTCCAATCAAAGGGTGTCTTGAAAAGTACATGACCTTTGTTAATAATATACGGAGTGTTGAATGTCGGTT
The DNA here is from genome assembly GCA_034007585.1 of Lentimicrobium sp. Taxonomy (GTDB): domain Bacteria; phylum Bacteroidota; class Bacteroidia; order Bacteroidales; family Lentimicrobiaceae; genus Lentimicrobium. Next base: position 22,713 of record JAVEQP010000021.1, read on the forward strand.
TTACCGAAGTATGCCATTGAATCAATATCCAGCTAATCCCGGAAGTGGGGTTTTCTGTTGTTTCGGGAAGAAAAGGCAACAGATTTATACTCTGCTCAGTATAAGAAGAAGGCTGGTCTAAAACGGGTTTCGAGGCGATATCAGGCCGGTTGATATGCATGGATAGCATAAAAACCGTCAGAAACAGGAGAAACTGACTGCAATTTTTTACCAATGCCAAATTATTTTTAACCATTGCCACACCTGATTATCAATATTGCAAAAATACAACTTTTTATATTTACCTTCACCTATTCTCTGTTAACTTTGCAATAATGGGGAAAATAATTTTTGTTAAAACCGAAAGGTTTTGAAGAAAAGAATGTCAAAGGGTAATACGAAGTTTATTTCAGCATAATATATTCATGACCGATACGGAATTGATTCAGGGGTTGATTGATGGCGACCAGCGCGCCGGACGATTTTTGGTGGATGAGTACCAGATAATGGTTTACAATACTTGTTACAGTTTCCTACATAATGTGCACAATGCTGAAGATGTTACCCAGGATGTATTTATTGAAGCCATTAAGCATGCCTCCCGTTTCCGTGCTGAAGCGAAAGTGAGTACCTGGCTTTACCGCATTGCCATCAATCGTTCCTTAAATTACATCCGTAACAATCGCAAACGATGGTTCTGGCAGGAAATTGATGAATTTTTTGATTCAGGGAAAGCAGTCAATGAGCCAATGGCAGAGATCGACCCGGTAGAACGTAGTGAACAAAAAAACATCATTGCACGTGCCATTGATGCCTTGCCTAAAAATCAAAGGATAGCTTTTTCATTGAATAAACTCGAAGACTTATCGTACGCTGAGGTGGCAGAAGTCATGGAACTTAAGCTTCCGGCAGTAGAATCTTTGCTTCATCGGGCTAAAATGAATTTGCAAAAGAAATTGAAGGCTTACTATGAAATTTGATTAATTCCGAAAGTATCCGGTAATAAATGTGTCAAACCTAAAAACAACCTAAATGAACTGTCGGGAATGTGAAAATATAATTTTTGAAGCGAGCGCTGCACAGCTCGTGAGCACGGAAGTGAAAAACCGGCTTGAGCAGCATTTGTCTTTATGTAGTCATTGTCGGCAACTGTATATTGTTTATGCCGAAGGGATGGAACAGCTTTCTGGCGGCAGGCGTTCAGAAGGTGACGACGGGCTATATGCGAAAATTGCAGCACAAATGCAGGCAACACAGCACGAACCGGTAAATGTCAGAAAGATTATTCGTTTAAGTACGGCATTTTCTGGTGCAGCCGCAGCAGTTATAGTTGGGATCTTTATTGGAAACCAGTTGATAAATCCACTCAGTGAATCTGCTTTTTATCTCCGGAGCGAAGTTTCCTCTGCCGTCGCCTATGCTTCTGATGATCTCTATCAGGAAGATGCTTTTTTACTGTCACTTGAATCGTATCTTTCAGAAACCGAAAAAGTCTCAGAATGATGAAAACATCCCGCACCCGTACCTTACTGATTGCTGCCATTGTGGCTGTTACGCTGATCAATCTTGGAGCCATGACGACTGTACTGATTAAATACCGTCAATTAAGCCGCACCGTTACACAGGAGAGTGTTTCTAAAACCGACGAAACACTTGTGCCGACACCGGACCATGCCTATATGATGCGTCAAATGGATTTTGATCAGAATCAGCGGGACCAGATCAGGCAAACCCAACAAACATTTCGGAAAAGCATACGACCGCTTATTCAGCAGATAAATGATCTGAATGCCCGCTTGCTGGGGGAGCTTGAACAGGAGAAAGTTGATACACTTGAAATAAATGAGTTGTGCCACGAAATAGGAGACCTGAAAGCACAGATGAAAGTACAAACCATGTTTCATCTGATGGATATTCGTGAACTTGCCAGGCCGGAACAACAAGAGCAGCTTTATCCCTTCTATCGTGAAATACTGACCCACGATGGCAACAGGCCACATGGCCGGGGCAGGCACAGACAAGGACGCAGAGCTCAATCCAACCCTTAAAACTGAATTTACTTAATTACAATAATTTAAAACTCAACAATCATGAAAAAATCAAAAATGAATCTGAAACTCATGGCCATATTGTTTGCCGTGTTTGTATTTGTGTCCATGGATGCCTATGCGCAAAGGCCAGGCCGGGGTTTCCGGAATAATGCAGGACAATGTGATGGCTACGGGCCGGGCCGGGGTTATGGTAATGGCAATGCGGCTCAGGGCTATGGTATGGGTAACGCTGCCTACGCCAACATCCCTTCGCTTACTGCCGATCAATTGAGTAGTATTGAAAGCCTTCGTACTCCGCACCTCAAGAAGATGCAAACCCTGCGGGCCAAACTACAGGAAGAGCAGGCACGCCTGAACACCCTGAGAGTGGAAGGCAGTGATGAAAAGGCAATCAATAGTAGTATTGATAAACTCACTACCATGCGGGGCGACCTGATGAAGGAACGTGAATCGCACCGCCGTCAAATCAGGGCATTGCTCACTGAGGATCAAAAAACATGGTTCGATGCCCGACCCGGTTGTCGTTACTATGGAAATGCCAGCGGAAACCGCCCATACGGGAGAGGAAACGGGGCCGGCTGGCGCAATCAATCTAACTGGAACGACATGGATGATTAATGGAAGATAAAAGTTCTTAAATAAAAAAAACAGACCTGCTCCGGTGGGTCTGTTTTTTTTAACCTATACGATCAGTAAGGCTCCAGTGTAAAAACATCCCATCCGTTAAGGCAACCCAGGTGCATGGCCTCCTGTTTTTGCATAATGGCGCCTCCCCAGATATTGTGGTCGTATATTACAGGAGTATTAAACCAGCGCTCAACATTCATCACCAATCTGAGATCGGTTACTTTTGCGTCTTCAAGCCTGAATGGCGCTCCTGAAACCTTCACACTAAATGAATTGTCAACAAACTCAATGATATCGGGAACCTGGCCTGAATTGTTTTCGTAAATCTGTCCGATGCCAAGGTGAAAATCAAATGGCCGGCGCAGATCTACCGTGTCACGCCACCATCCGTTTAACATAAGGTAATGATATCCGCCTCCCAGCACTTCCGGCCAGGCCATGTTTACTTCGGGAGGATTAACAAACATGAACGACTGATTCTTTGAAGATTTAATGCCAAATGTAAAAGACAAACTATCATAGGTGCCCGTTGGATAATCTCCGGTAATCAGCCATTCCCAGGTTTCGGGAAGGTTGGTGTCCGTGTAATGTATGTCGTTAAGGCTGCCTTTAGAAATAAGGTTTCCATTGCTGTGATATAGTTTCACATCCGAAATAAAATACATAATTTCCTTAACTTCATAGGGGTTGCCCGCAGCATTGATATATTGCATACTGTTGAAAACTAGCTTATTTGTATTTAAATGATGGTCAAAATGAAGCCGGATTCCCCGGACTTGTAATTCAGGTTCTTCACCTTCACATGACCACAATGCCATGGAAATAAAAACGAGGTATAGCAGCTTATTCAGCAATCGGCAGACTGAGTTTCCTTTTTTCATTAAATGCCCGTTCATAAATTAATGATCAAATTTACATAAAATGAACGACCCGGCTCATAAAAGCGGTGATTACTTCCAATAATATTCCGGTTCAGGTGCATGGTATAAGCCTGGTTGGTCAGGTTTTTAATGCCAAGATGGAGGGAGGCAAAGCTGAAAGGGTTGTATGTTACGCCGAGGTCGAACAGTATAAATCCGGGCGTAGCTTTTTCGTAAGCACTTTTCGAGATGGTACGTTGATCGGATGCAGCTATAATTACCAATTCTGGTTGTAGCTTGTTTCCCCATAAACCATAGGTTGTTTTTAGTCTTGCTTCGAAGGGGGGAATTTCAGGAATAGGATCATTTTTCAACATAACCGTACCTACTGCCTGATTGTTTTCGAGGACAATTTTCTCAATCTCAGGAAAGTAAGCATAAGTGTAACCGGCATTCAGGGTAAAGGTGAACCGTTTGTAAAAACTGGCGCCTAAACCTGCCTCAAAACCCATGAACACCGCACGATCAATATTGGTAAATTGCTTTACTCCCGGAGCACCCATGCTAACCGGCTTAATCTGATCAGGAGGCAGCAATTTGCCGGTGATAAAGTTGTGAACTTCACTCCTGAATATATTGGCATAAATCCTCACATTGTTGGTTTCGTAGTCGAGCATCAGGTCAAGCTGATAATTTACTTCGGGCTGGAGTGCAGGATTACCCAGATAATCATAGCTGTCAGCGCCGGTCGCCAGAAACTTAATGTATCTTTCCTGCAAATCGGGTGAACGTGCGCCTCTGGCCAATCCCATTTTTACACTGCTTCGATTGTTAAAATAGTAAGCTGAAATACCTGAAACACTCCACAATACCCGGTCTTGAGGGGAAACCTCAAACCAGCGCTGTTCATTGCTACTCAGGGACAGGGTGTCGTTTGAATTGCTGTAGTTATAATCCAAACGGCCATTTATATTGAAAATAAATTTTTCCTTCCTGAAACTGACGTTTCCATACAATCCTGAGTTCAGCAGCCAGGCGTCTTTCCACAGATTGAAATATTTTTGTGACACGAAAATCTGATCATCCATTTCCATGATCATTTTCATATGGCGCGTGCCATCTTTTGCTGCATAATTCAGATCGATACCGTAATTGATATCGGTTGTAGCTTTTTTTTTCACCACATTCAGCCTCATTCCGGCCGTGGCAGCATCCACTTTTGCCAATGTTTGCATTCGTCCGGTGTAAGGCGGGACTACCTGACTGAACTGAGGCCTGAATTTGTTGCCCATTTCATGATATACATCCGTATACCAGGTGCTTATATCCAATGATTGCCCGGGTTTCCCGGGGTTTAGGTGTGTATATTGCAGATTTAGAATATGGGTATTGTCTTTGAGCTCATCCATGGGCAAAGCGGGGAACATAACCTCTCTCCCAAAGGAACCTTTCCAGGCAACATGGATTTCATCGTTGGGCGAAATTTTTATGCCCATATCAAGAGAAAGGTCTCTTTTTTTGTAGGCAGTTTCCCATTCATTGCCATTGCCATCGGTGTAGTTACCATAATCCTTGATACCCCCAGTTGCTTTAACAAACAGCTTTGGCGAAGTATGGGTGATTGCCAGGTGCTGACGCCATCCGGAACGGTTGGCATCAAAGCCTGAAACAGACTTCACTTTAAATTTTGCCGGTCCAAACCGCCTTTCAGGAATGGTTATCAACCGCACTGATCCTCCTTGCACGGGGCCATAGGCTGCTTCATAGGGTCCACGGGTAATTTCAATGCGTTCCACCATATCATTATCTATATGGGCAAGCACCGGGTCCATGCGGTTTGGACATCCGCCTTCAATATGAATGCCATGATCCAGGCTGATGTTCAACTGTGAATACCTGAATCCCCGGATAACGGGATCCACCGCATAACCTCCACGCCTTATACCACTTACATTGGGTTCCATTCTAAGCATTTCGCCTATGTCATTGGTTGGATAACTCTGCATCTCAAGTTGGCCGATGCTGGTTCGCGGGGAAAGCCGGTTTATGGTGCTGTCAAGGATTTCAACGGCAGGAAGGGTTATGGCATCCTTCGGCTCATTTTGTGCTTTTAATGAATAAAACGGATGCAGGACATAAATCATTAAAACTATTCCTGCAAAGAATGATGATTTCAACATGTTAGCAGTGCGATTCAATTATAAAAAGTTAATAGTGATGCCCGTAACTAACCATTTCACTATGTTGAGTGGAACAGAAAGAGAATGTCAAAGGTATGAATAATGAACAATAGTTCAAAACAAACATCTATATTTTTTCTGGCGGAAGCCACAATGCTCCGCCCACATTATTGATACGGGCCCCTGTAACACTGGACAGGCAATTGATTTCACCCCGTAATCTCAGCACACCCAATAATGCGAAAACCAGCGCTTCTTTATATCGAATCAGCATCTCATCGGGCACAGCGATGGTGCACGGTGCATAATCCTGCAAACATTCAATCAGGTAGGTGTTAAATGCTCCGCCTCCGGTGGTAAGCACTTTTTTGTTTTTATCCATCGGCAGATGCCGTGAAATTTGATGAGCAATGTGTTGGGTAAGCGTAGCCAGCAGGTCAGGTATATTGTCCGTATATTTATCGGTTATTGGAAGAAGCCGGCTATAAATCCATTCGCTACCCAGTGATTTCGGCCCGCTTAAAGCATAAAACTCCAGTTGATTCAGTTGGTTGAATAGTTCAGGGATGGGTTTGCCCGATCTGGCAAAATTTCCATTTTCATCAAAGGGTTTACCGAGGAATTCAGCATAATGATTTAAAATAAAATTGGCCGGACTAATATCGAAGGCAAGGCGCGTACCATTTTGGTTGAATGAAATATTGGAAAAGCCGCCAATGTTGAGACAGGCATCGTATGCTGAAAAAAGAAGTTGGTCGCCAATGGGTACCAATGGGGCTCCTTGCCCTCCCAGCGCAACATCCAGGCTACGGAAGTCACAGGCTACGGTTAGGTTGGTTTCAGCGACAATGGTGGCTCCGCTGCCAATTTGAACCGTAAATCCCCGGTCAGGAGCGTGAAATATGGTATGGCCATGACTGCCAATTAAATCTGTTGTAAATTCATGCCTGCCCAGAAAATCCCTGCAAAGGCGACCCATATAATGACCGAATTCATTGTTTATTTCACAAAATTCAAGTGCCGATGCATTGGGCAGTTGCCGGAGTTTTCTGGTCCATTCTTCCGTATATTCGAAAGTTTCAGCTGCATTGATGGAAAAGGTCACATCATCATCCATAAATGTAAAGGTGCAATGGGCAACATCCAGTCCGTCAAGCGAAGTGCCTGACATTAATCCTATGGCATGGTATTCTTTTTTCATGGCGCTGAATTATAAGTGTTCAATCAGTTGTTCCATTTTCATGCCTCTTGAACCTTTTATCAGTATGGTTTTGTTGGTCAGTCTTTCGCTACTTAGTTTTTGCTGAAGCGATTCGGTACTCCCGAATGATTTAATTTTGGGAAACGCTTGTGCTGCCTGCATAAATAGTGGGCCGGCGGTGTATATTTGTTCCACCCTTAATGCAACGGCCAGATTCAATATATGGTCATGTTCGGCTGCTGAAGAAACACCCAGCTCAAACATATCGCCAAGCAACAAAACTTTATGATTGCCGGTCATGGTTGAAAAATGCTGCAGTGCCACTTCCATACTCGAGGGATTGGCATTATAGGCATCAAGCAGCACCAGGTTATGGGCTGTTCGCAACAGTTGAGATCTGTTCATTCGGGGTTCGTAAGCGGCAAGCGCTTCTATGGCCTGTGCCCTTTCTACCCTGAAGTGCAGGGCAATGGTGAGTGCAGCCATAATATTGGGGAAGTTATAACTGCCGACCAACTGAGTCTGAATTTGCTCATCATTATTCAGGCTTATTTCCAGACCCCTCTCTGATTCAGTTTTCGGAATGCCCCAAAAGTTGGCATTTTGTTCCTGGCCGTAGGTAATTCGGTGCATGTTTTGGGAGAGATTCATCAACAATGGATCATCTGCATTTACAAAAACAGTTCCTCCATGGTTACGCAGGTGATCGTACAATTCTTTTTTGGCTTTTATCACGCCTTCAGCACTGCCAAACCCTTCCAGATGTGCTTTCCCAATATTGGTGATGAGGCCATGAGTAGGGCGGGCAATCTGGCAGAGATGAGCAATTTCACCCCTATGATTGGCACCCATTTCTACCACGGCCATTTTGTGTTCCGGGCTGATGCTGAGGAGGGTTAGCGGCACGCCAATATGATTATTCAGATTACCTGAGGTGGCCAGTACAGGATAACGCCTGCCCAGAGCTGCGGCCATTAATTCTTTGGTTGTAGTCTTACCGTTGGAGCCTGTAATTCCGATAATCGGGATATTCAGGCTGTTTCTATATAATATTGCCAGCGCCTGCAGTGCTTTTAACACATCGGGAACCAGCAGGTTAAATTGATTCCGATAAACTTCAGGATTGTCGATTACGGCATAGGATGCACCCTGATCAAGTGCAGTGTTGGCATAAAGGTTACCATCAAAATTATCGCCCTTAAGCGCGAAAAATATGCTTCCGGGCATCACTTTGCGTGAATCGGTGCTGATGTAGGGATGCTTTTTGAAGTGCTGGTAAAGTAAATCGTCTGGGGTGAGGTGAACCATAATATGCCTGAATTATTGTCCGAAGGTATGAAATATATCCATAAAAAAAGTCCACTTGTAAACACAAATGGACTTTTTTTATGTAGCAATTTAAATTATTTCTTACCTGAATAGGCACCGCCAACGCGACCCATCGCGCAACGGAAACCAATATAATTGGTAGAAAGGTTCTGATCAAGATAGCGTCGTGTGGAGGGGCTGAGAAAGAAGGCGGGATCGCGCCACGAACCTCCCTTATAAACCCTTGAGTTATCTGAAATCAGTGAAGTTTTGCCATACTCATACATCATGTTGGTAGTACTGACGGTATCCGCAGGTGTAGAAACCCAGTCGGGATTTATGGTGGATTGATAATCCCCATCCAGATAGTTGATCTGGTCTGCACTGCGATAGTTGAAGCGGTCTTTACTCTCTTCAGTAGTCACTTCGCGGTACTGAATGCGACCCAGACTGTCTTTTGGAGCCAGATAACCACTTTCGTCGGTAAGTTTGGTAGTAAATACATTACCTCTGAATGGAGCATAATCGGCCATGTCTTCGAAAGTCAGCGGGCGGTAAACATCAAGTACCCATTCTGAAACATTGCCGGCCATATTATAGAGACCGTAATCGTTTGGCCAGTAGGATGCTACTTCGGCAGGCAGGTCGGCGCCATCGTTCAGGCTTCCGGCCACTCCCATATAGTCACCTCGGCCTCTTTTAAAGTTGGCCAGAAACTGTCCATAATATTTTTTCTCATCCGACCTTACTATGGTGCCATTCCAGGGGTAAACACGGCGTTCAACCACGCGCTCATATAAGGTGTTTCCAACCAAACCGAGTGCTGCAAATTCCCATTCGGCTTCGGTAGGCAGGCGATACTTTGGCACCATAATGCCATCCTCAAGACGGGCCCTTCTTTCTCCGGTTCCGCTGGGATTAAGGTCTTTCAAAGGTTTGTTTATCAGACCTTCGTACTGACCGGCAAGGTATGCTTCGGTGTTGAAGTTGTTTTCGTTGCGCTGATCGGGGTCAAAATCAAGGATGCCTTCTTTGATAAGCAACATTTCATTTACCCGGTCGGTCCGCCACATACAGTAATCATTGGCCTGTACCCAGCTTACCCCTACCACAGGATAATTGCGGTAAGCAGGATGACGGAAGTAGGTTTCCACCAAAGGTTCATTGTAAGCCAGTTTCTCTCTCCACACCAGGGTGTCGGGGAGGGCTTTGCGGTAAACCTCAGGATAGTCGGTGCCAAAGACACGGCTCAGCCAATACAGGTATTCAACATAATCGACATTGGCTACCTCGGTTTCATCAATGTAAAAAGAAGGTACGGTCACCCTGCGTGGCATATTGTCCCACTCATAGAGTGGATTGTCGGTGGTGCGACCCATGGTAAAGGTGCCCCCCTCAATCATTACCAGGCCAGGTCCCAATGGCTGATCGCCATACTTGGTGTTTACCTGAAAACCTCCGTTTTTCGAATTGTTATATTCCCAACCCGTGGTGCGCGATGATTCCTTGGAGCACGATGCCATGATAAACAGTGCAGAAGCAAAGAGCGTGAATTTCAGACAGATGTTGAGTTTACTGGTCATTTCCGGTTTGTATTGTTTTTAATGTATGATTAACTAAAATCGTGGGCATTTTATTGCCTTTTGTTTAAAAGTTTTTTGTCCGCAGTCAAATTGCCAGGTAAATGAAATCTCATGGGCGCCACCGGTATTGTTGGTTAGTTGCGACACGGTATAGTCATAACTGTAACCCAATTTAAATTTAGGCTGCATAAAACCAATCAGGGCAATTACGGCATCGGGATTCTCGAAATTATGGCGGAACCAGCCCCCCAACACAAAGGGATAGAAATTGAGGTACATACCTAAGTTTAACTGGTGAAATTCACCCTGTTGCTGATACATGATGTTGGGTGAAACGCTGAGGTCTTCAACATCACCATTTTGTAAACCCTGGCGAACATCAATAAGTGCACCGGCATGAACGGTAATTTTCATGTCCAGTTTACTATCGCCATTGCTATAGAAGCTATTGTCGGGTTGATTCATATGGTGAGCGGCAATACCGCCGTATAAGCGTTCACGGTAGCCAAAAAGAATTCCTGAGGAAAAATCAATCATACCCAGATTTAACCTGTCGGGAGGTGTTTCTGCGGTGGGGGGAAGCTGTCCAAGTAAATCACCGCCGACCAACTGATCCCCAAAAATAAATTTATTCCAATCCAGCTTTGACTGAATATATGCGCCCTGCAAACCGGCGCTCATGGTGAGATTTTTGCTCAGGTTTACCCTGAACGAATACATTGCGCCAACGGAGGTGCTGTTTAACGTGCCTGCAGCCTGATTTTCATTGACAACAATTAACCCTATACCTCCGGAGATGGCATCAATAAACTGATCGTACGATACTGAATAATCTACAAAAGTTGCAGGTATTGATGGCCATTGATTGCGATAGTTGAGTGTGAGCCTGGGACAGATTTTTGACCCGGCCAGCGCCGGATTCAGATAGAGCGGATTTCCATAGTACTGCGAAAAGGAGACATCCTGCGCGAATGCCGCACTTGTGGCGAGAAGCATCCCAATGAATAAGCAGATTTTGATCCTCATATCATGTGTTTTTCAGCAGCCAATATTACGAATAATTTTGATATTATCGGCCAAATGTTAAAAAAATGTAAGAAATCAGCACCATTTGCTGCAATAACGGTTTTATACTTCCGTTAGTATATCACCGTTTGAAATAGTATTTAAGAAGTTTATTCCGATTGGGTTAACAGAGAAGCAATGAACCTAATGCATCGGTACTTGTTGACTTTAACGCAATTAAGAACACTTTTTCCTCATCGGAGCCTCTTTTTTTACATCCAACTATGAACCTTAAAATACATCATAACTGTTTATTGACTTTTTTTGCAATTGTAATGCCCTTTCTGCCACTCAGTGCTCAATATGAGGTGAAGTGGCTGGCTCCTGCTCAGGATTACCATGATGAACATGCATCAAGATGGTATTTAAGGGCGGAAAATTGCTTTATCGATGAGCATAACGGACTGCCGGTATTGTTTGTTGATCTGGAGGGATTTAACGCAAATCATCCTGAGGTGAATCTGATTGAGCCGCGATTTATAGCGCTGGACAGCATTGAGCAACTTGCTGTAATCCAAAGCGGAGCCGATAAGCTGGAAATCGGGGTTAAAGCTTTGCCATTTCATGCCCGCGAAGCATCCGGAATCAGGGTTTACATAAATCCCATCCGAAAAAATGCTTCCGGCCAACTGGAAAAACTCGTTTCCTTTGAATTGTCAGTAGAGCCGGGTCGTGAAATAGAAAATATACAGCATCAGCATTATGCAGGCGTCTCAGTGCTCAACTCCGGGCCATGGTTTAAGATGGCCATCCCGGAAACGGGTATATATAAGGTAACCTATGAAGATTTAAAAAATATGGGATTGAATGTTCAGGGAAGCAGTTCCTCAGCCATACGGATATTTGGATATGGTGGTGGAATGTTGCCTGAAAAGGCGGGCCTGCCCAGACATGATGATCTGCCCGAGGTTGCCATTCATGTAGCGGATGGGGGAGATGGTGTGTTTAATCCGGGTGATTATTTGCTTTTCTATGCACAGGGACCCCTGGCCTGGAAGTACAATGCCGATGACGATAGATTTGATCATCAGGTTCATTATTACAGCGATTATTCCTGGTATTTTATTACCCTGCTTCCTTCCGGGGGCTTGCGTATCCCCACTTTTCCCCAGCCCCAGGGCAGCGCCACCCGCATAGTGAATACTTACAACTGGTACGACGTATATAACCCACGGGAAATGAATCTTATATGGTCGGGGAAATATTGGGTTGGTGATGTGTTTGACTTGTTAACTAAACGCGATTATACGTTCCGGCCCTTTTCACGCTCCGAAGCTGAGCCGGTAAGTATAAGGCTGAGTGCTCTGGCACGTTCCACGGCTGCAGTCTCTTTCGACCTTACCGTAGCGGGGCAGACCAATACCTTGTTTCTTCCGAAAATAATCATTGGTCCGGATTACCAATATGCCAACATCTCAACCCAGCGGTTTAATTATGAGTTCAGCGGTAATTTTTCCGGTGCTACCCTTCGTTTCAACAAGTCCCTGAACAGTTCAACCGGCTGGCTTAATTATATAGAAGTCAACGCCGTTGCCAATCTCGAATTTAAGGGAGGGCAACTGGCTTTCCGCCGGAGTAATGTTCAGGGTGGAATTGTGGAATACCATATTTCAGGCAATGCCTCCATGGATCAGATCTGGGATGTGACTGATCCTTTACGCCCGGGCAAAATTGAACCCCTCACTTCCGGTGGAAGCAGGATTTTTAAAGCACTGTCTGATACCCTGCGCGAATATATCGTCGCCGATGCCCAGGGCTATTTAAAACCTGCCCTCACCGAAAAGGTGGAAAACCAAAATCTGCACGGACTCACCGCTCACGATATGGTAATGGTAGTACATCCTTTATTTATGGAACAGGCACAACGGCTGGCTGATTTTCATGTAAACCACAATGACCTGAGCGTGTTGATAGTGCAACCTCAGCAGATTTATAACGAATTTTCATCCGGTGCTCAGGATATAAGTGCTATCCGCGATTTTATGCGGATGCTGTGGAAGGAAGCGCCCGCAGGTAAAACGCCCCGATTTTTACTGCTTTTTGGCGATGCTTCCTACGATTACAAAGATATACTTGCGGGAAATACCAACTTTGTACCCACGTTTCAATCCAGAGAGTCCCTGCATCCGGTAAGTACCTATGCTACCGACGATTTCTTCGGATGTATTGATGACAATGAAGGCGGTTTGACTACCGATATTATGGATATTGGTGTGGGCCGTTTGGTGGTGACCACCCCCGAAGAAGCCAAAATGGCCGTAGATAAGATTATACATTATACTACGGATAACGAAACCATGCATGGCGACTGGCGGAATGTTATCGCCTTCGTGGCAGATGATGAGGATTATAATGATCATATGATGCAGGCGAATAACCTGGCAACCATGATTGATACTACCTATCCAAATTATAATATTGACAAGATTTTTCTTGATGCCTATCCGCAGGTATCAACTCCCGGCGGCCAGCGTATTCCGGCAGCCAAAGAAGCCATTAACCAGCGGGTAAGCAAGGGTGCACTCATTGTAAATTACACCGGGCATGGCGGTGAAACTTCCTGGGCCGAGGAGAAGGTGCTTGAAGTGGCCGACATCAACAGTTGGACCAATTACAATCGTTTGCCGGTATTTATGACGGCTACCTGTGAGTTCAGCCGCTATGATGACCCGGCCCGGGTATCGGCCGGTGAATTGATCTTTCTGAATCCAAAGGGTGGAGGCATTGCGCTCTTTACCACCGCCCGGCCCACGTTGGGAAATCCGAATTACAACCTTACGCGTAACTTTTACAATATTGCTTTGCAGGCCACGCCCGGACAGGCTCCTTTCCTGGGAGATCTGATAAGAATTTCAAAACAGATGACGGGTCCCGGTGTCAATGTTAAGAAATTTGTTCTGCTGGGCGATCCAGCCATGAAGATGGCCTATCCCACTTATTCCGTTGAAACGGTCGCCATAAATGGAGTGGATATAATTCCTGGGGTTGCCGATACCCTCAAAGCCTTACAAAGTGTAACCATATCAGGCAGGATCACCAACGCTGATCGTCAGTTGTTGAGTGACTTCAATGGTATGGTTTATCCTACTATTTTTGATAAGGAAACTTCTGTAACTACCCTTGGCGGGGGTGCTTTCAATCCCATGGTTTTTAGTATCCGCAAAAATATCATCTATAAAGGCAATGTAAAGGTCGTAAATGGTGAATTTAGTTTCACCTTTATCGTTCCCAGAGATATTGCCTATAACTTTGGCGCAGGAAAAATCAGCTACTATGCAAGCGATGGCAAGCGGGATGCGGCAGGCTATTTCAAACAAATCATCGTGGGCGGCATGAGTAAAGATGTGCTCAATGATACGCATGGACCTGAAATAGAACTTTACTTAAATAATGAAAAATTCAGATCCGGGGGATTTACCGATGAAAACCCTGTGTTATTGGCTAAGCTTAAGGATGAAAGCGGAATAAATACCGTTGGAAACAGCATAGGTCACGACATCGTTGCCGTGCTGGATGGAAAAAGTAATTATCCTTTCGTGTTGAACGAATATTACCAAACGGATGTTGATACTTATCAGCGTGGTTCTGTCCGCTATCCGATGTTTAAACTTGCCGCAGGCCCCCATGAACTTACCTTAAAAGTGTGGGACATCAACAACAACTCGGCTGAAAAATCCATTCAGTTTGTTGTGGTTCCCTCCAGGGAAATTGAACTTGGTCAACTTTTGGTTTATCCCAATCCCAGCAGCGGAAGTTTTACGGTGGAAATTGAACACAATCAATCGGAGGTAGAGCTACAGGCAAGGGTCGATTTGTTTTCGCTCTCGGGCGTAAATGTTATTTCGTTGAAACAACATGTTTTTGCAAACGGATACCGCAACAATGTCATCGTATGGAATGGCATTTCTGCTACCGGCCAAACGCTTGATCCCGGATTTTACATCGGCAAGGTAAGCATCACCAACCCTTCAGGTGATACGGCATCAAAGTCATTTAAATTATTGGTTACCAGGTAAATGAATATAAAACCTATGCTTAAAAAGAATCTATATAAGACCATTGTAACGGCGCTGCTGCTTTTGCCCACTGTACTGTGGGCACAATCATCATTTACCCGGGTGGCATTGGAGTGGCAACAACCTACCGCTTTGGTTATGGGGGGAGATTCCTCCATCAATGCCCCTTCATTCAGGGGTGCTTTGTTCCCATCACTGCCGGAAGATATATTGCCCCTGTTTACAAAAAACATA
Organism: Lentimicrobium sp.; assembly: GCA_034007585.1. Lineage (GTDB taxonomy): Bacteria > Bacteroidota > Bacteroidia > Bacteroidales > Lentimicrobiaceae > Lentimicrobium. Next base: position 37,817 of record JAVEQP010000021.1, read on the forward strand.
CCGCTGGATCCGGGTCAAACAGCTTCAGCAGTCAGCATACGAAATCAGGTATATATTCCGCTTACCGCTCAGGAACTTGCACTGGTAGAGGGAAACGCCTGGCCCGATACCGTTGCCAGGGACGTTAAAATGCTTGCAGCAAATGGCAACGCCATTGCCCGTCTTGAACTTATGCCCTTCAGCAAAGATCCACTGACCGGTGCAAAAATGAAGCTGGCTTCTTTTGAATACGAACTGCAGTTAACGGATAAAGTAAATACCAGGAATGTGCGGTCTTATGTCTTTAATTCAGAGCTCTCCATGGGCAACTGGTATAAGTTCCACATCAATGAATCGGGCATTTATCGTATAACCTATGATGATCTGAAGAATATGGGAGTAGCTATGACGCAGATAAATCCCGATATGATCCGGATATTTGGTAATGGAGGAAAACTGCTGAGTGAAACCGCCGGAAACAATCCGAATGACGATATTGTGGAAAATGCCATTCAGGTGGTTACGGCTGTCCCCGGAACATTTAAACAGGGCGATTACATCCTGTTTTATGGTCAGGGTACCCTAAGCTGGTCCTACAGTCCGCTGAGCGGACGTATGGAACACCTCACGCATCTTTATGCCGACAAAGCCGCCTACTTTCTTTCCATTGGGCTGCTGCCTGGTTTGCGTATCAGCTCTGACAACAGCACTTACGGTAACCCCAACTATTTTTCTGATGCCTATACTGATGTAGCTGTTTATGAAAAGGATCAGTTTAATCTGACACAGAGCGGACGCGTATGGTACAGTGATAAACTGGATTATTATAGCCGTACACACCGGCTGCCTGCATTTAACTTTAATAATATGATTGAAGGTGAAAATGCAACCCTGAAGTATAGTCTTGCCGGTCGCTCTCTGAACAGCAGCATTTCATTCAATATTCTTGCAAATGGTCAGAATATTGGCAACAGTTCAGTCCCGAAACTTGGCAAATATGATTATGCCCTGGATGTAACCAAAACGCTGACGTTTGAGCCGTCGTACCCATCCATAGATTTACAGTGGCAATTCACACCTTCAAGTACCAACGATTTTGCGTGGCTGGATTATATGGCGTTGAATGTGCGGTGCGGGCTGGATTTTGGCCGTGGGCAGCTTGCTTTCCGTGATCCCACCTCTATCGGGCCAGGGCGCATTACCCGTTTTACCCTGAAAAATATGCCACAGCAGGCCGTCATCTGGGATGTTACCAATCCGCTTCGTCCTAAAGATATTCCTCTACAACGGGAGGGCGATCAGGTTAAATTGGTTCGCAATACGGCCGGACTGGTCGAAATGGTTGCTTTCGATGGCACCGCTTTCCTTTCCATTGAAAAGGGCGCAAAGATCAGGAATCAAAACCTGCATGCGACAGGCAACTATGATATGATTATTGTAACCGTTCCCGAATTTAAAGCAGAGGCAGACCGACTGGCTGCTGCCCACAATAATGTAGGTGAAATTTCTGTTGCAGTGGTGCTGCTTCCGGAGATTTACAATGAATTTTCGTCTGGCATTCAGGACATTACCGCCATTCGCGATTTTATGAAAATGCTGTATGATCGTGGCAGGGATCAAGGCTATCCACGTTATCTGCTCCTTTTTGGCAATGCCTCTTATGATGTAAAAAACCGGCCCGGCGGGGGAGGCAATTTCGTGCCCACCTATGAAAGTCCAAACTCCTTGCGAAGTACCGCTTCACATCTTTCTGATGATTATTTTGGATTGCTGGATGATGGAGAAGGCTTAGGTACAGCCGGCTTGCTCGACATCGGCATCGGCAGACTACCGGTGCGCAACGTAGAACAGGCTAAGGTGCTGGCCGATAAACTTATTTATTACCTGACCAATACGCCTGAAACTCACGGAGACTGGCGCAATATCATCATCATTCCCGCAGATGATGAGGATTGGAACACCCACCTGAGACAGGCCGAAAGTCTGGCAGATACCATCAGGGCTAAATTTCCGGAATTCAACGTGGATAAGATTTATTTTGATGCCTACCGTCAGGTATCAACTCCTGGCGGAAACCGCTTTCCTGATGTAAACCGTGAAATTGCCAGTCGGGTGGAAAAGGGGGCTATTTTGGTTAATTATATCGGACATGGCGGTATTGTCGGATGGGGACATGAAAGGGTGCTCGAAATTTCGGATATCCTGGGATGGAATAACTATGATCGCATGGGTCTGTTTTTTACGGCCACCTGTGAGTTCTCGCGCTTCGACGATCCTTCCCTGGTTTCTGCCGGTGAATTGGTGATACTGAACCCAAATGGTGGGGCAATTTCCATGATCACCACCACGAGGCTGGCTTATGCCAACAGCAACGAAGTGCTGAATATGAGCTTTATTGATACCGTGTTCAGCAATGCTGCAAATGGGGTCCCGCGCCTGGGTGATGTGATCAAATATACCAAAAACCAGAGTTCAAACTCCCCCAATACCCGCCACCTTACGCTCTTTGGCGATCCATCCATGGCTTTGCCGGTGCCTCGAAATAAGGTAATTACCACTTCCATTACCAATGCCATTACCGGAAAGCCCCTGGATACTATCCGGGCCAACAGTATGATTACCGTAGCGGGAGAAATGCGCAGCGCCAATGGTACCTTTATGCCCGATTTTAACGGTACAGTGTATGTGAAACTCTTCGATAAGATAAGCAAGGTGAAGACACTGGGTCAGGATTCGGAGAGTTTTGTAAAAGAATTTGAAGTTTGGAAAAATATCATCTATCAGGGTTCAGTCAGCGTTACCGAAGGTAAGTTCTCAATAACCTTCCCGATCCCACTCGACATAGAATATAAAGTGGGCAAAGGCCGGCTGAGCTATTATGCTACCAATGGTATAGATGATGCCAGGGGATATTATGAAGATTTCCGGATAGGTGGAGCGGTGAGTGAGCTTACGAACGATTTTACCGGCCCTGCCATCAAAATGTTTATGAACGATTCTACTTTTCAGAATGGAGACCTTACCAGCGAGTTCCCGCGTTTTACGGCCCTACTCTATGACGAAAGTGGCATAAATACCATTGGCAATAGCATCGGACACGACATACTGGCTACCCTGGATGGAGACAGCTACAATGCCGTTGCACTCAACGATTTTTATGTAGCCGACCTGAACAGCTATAAGAGTGGAAAGGTAAAATATCAGTATTTTAACCTGAGTGAAGGACCCCATACACTTACGTTGCGGGCCTGGGATATCTTTAACAATTCAGGGGAAGCTACCATTAATTTTGTGGTGAAAAAGAATATTTTGCTCAATGTAGATAAACTTATTGCCTATCCCAACCCCTCCCAGGGTGAAGTGTGGTTTAAGCTGAACCACAATCTCTTTGACGGTACCCTTGAGGTGGAAATGAGTATCTACTCCACTTCCGGTGAGTTGGTAAGGTTGATGGAACCGGTTAAAGTGGTTTCAGATGGTTACACAGCGAGTGAAATTTACTGGGATGGCCGGCTGTATGACGGTAGCCCGGCCAGGGCGGGTTTATACCTGTGTCGCGTGAAGGTGCGTGACCGCAATGGTAATATTTCCAGCGAAACGGCCAAAGTGATTATTGCACGTTAAATGGTGAAACGATGATATTTGTACTTGGCAGTTGCCTATACGAAATCATGTTTAAGAACGGGCTGCCTGAATGGTCGGGGCCGGGTGGCAGCGCGTTCAATGCTTCGGTTTCCCTGGCCCGCTCAGGCAATCCGGTACATTTAATCACTGAATTGGCCAACGACACCCTTTCCCATCACATCACTGACTTTCTGGAACAGAATAAAATCATATATGATGAGCTCAGATACGAGGGGAATACCAGGCTGTCTCTGGCTTTTTTGAATGACTCAGGTGATGCGCTATATACCTTTTATCCCGGTCAGCCTGAAAATGCCCCGGAATTTAACCTGCCGGAAATAAATCGGCAGGATGTTGCCTTGTTCGGATCCCTTTATTCATTGCAGGAGCGCAACAGGCAGAATGTGGATGCATTTATAGCAAAGGTCCGGGAAGCAGGTGCATTTCTTGTCTATGATCCGAATTTTAGAAAAATAGCTGAAGTTCCGCTCTTCAAAAACCGCATACAACGAATTATAAACCAGGTAAATCTGGTCAGGGCATCTGATGATGATATGTTTGGCATTGCCGGTGCCCAAACCGGTGATGAGGCCTATAAATTTGTGAGTGAAGCCGGCTGTCCCAACCTTATCTATACCCGGAATAGCGGAGATGTTGACCTTTTTACTCCTGACTGCCGGCGAACCTATCCGGTGAAGCAGGTAGCGGTGGTCAGCACCATTGGAGCCGGCGATGCATTCAATGCCGGGCTGATTTCATTCATCTGTCAAAACAGGAAAAATGAGCAGAATTTTGAATTTTGGGATAAAGCTATTGAAAGGGCGCTTATCTTTGCTGCTGATGTTTGCGGCAGTCATGAGAACTATATAAGGCTTCCGGTTTAACTTAAATGCTTTAAGATGCGTAAAACAATCGCTTCACTGCTGCTAAAAATAATGGGCTGGAAAATTGTCGGGGCTCTCCCGCCCGGTGATCCCAAATGTGTGGTCATGATGGCGCCCCACACCTCCAACCTCGACTTTGTGATGGGTTGGCTGGGTTATGTTTCCCTGGGATACACCTCTCATTTTCTGATTAAAAAGGAAGCGTTTAACTATTACACTACTCCCTTGCTTCGGGCTATGGGAGGCGTGGCGGTGGACCGCAAACACAGCACCAACATAGTTCATCAGCTCACCGAAGAGTTTAAACGGCGCAAGAAACTTATCCTCACCATCACCCCTGAAGGTACGCGTAAACCAAATAAGCACTGGAAAAGAGGGTTTTACTTCATCGCGCTCAGTGCCAATGTGCCTATAGTTATGGGTTTTCTGGATTATAAAAAGAAAGAAGGTGGTTTTGGTCCCGCTTTCTATCCCTCAGGCAATTATGAGGAAGACTTTGAAGCCATCCGCGCCTTTTATAAAACCAAACATGCCAGATTCCCGGAGCAATTTAAAATTCCGGAAGCTTCAACTCATCAGAGTGCTCATCTTAAATACGCTGACAATAGATTCTGATTTGTTGATTTGTTTCCCGAATCGCTGCGCTCTCGGGATTTCGCTACGCTCAAGATTTGTTGATTTGTTGAGTTGTTTGGGGAAGCAACCTAACCCATTTTCTTCCAACCTGTTAGGTCTGTGGGGAGCAAGAGAATTTGATTTGTGGATGTGTCCCGAATCGTCGTTCCTCAGCCTAAGGCGGATTTGAAAGATTTGATGATTTGATGATTTGATGATTTGTCCCGAATCGTCGTTCCTTCGCCTAAGGCGGATTTGCAAAATTTGAAGATTTGACGATTTGACGATTTGTCCCGAATCGTCGTTCCTCCGCCTCAGGCGGATTTGAAAGATTTGATGATTTGATGATTTGACGATTTGATGATTTGATGGTTTCTGATTTGTCCCGCATCCCGTCCCGTACGCACGGGATGAGGGATTGAAAAGTGGGTTCACCCGAATAGTGCTGGCGCATGCATGTGAACTTCATTGGGGGTTATTCAGAGTGACAACCCTATGGGGTGGGTGTGGAGTTGATGTTCATCTGTTTGAAGAATCCGGGCTGGAATGTCTCGAAATAGTCATCCTTCAAAGTAGTATCCCGATAGCCTTCAAAAAGAGGTTTATAATGTAGCCTCTGCTGTTAAAATGAAAG
>JAVEQP010000022.1:0-4110 GCA_034007585.1 Lentimicrobium sp.
TGATATAATGAGGTTTGATTCTTCTTTAACTCCGATTGTGAGATTAAATAAGATAATGGAGTGATGTGCTAACTCGCTGATGTTTAAAGATGTATTAGGGTTTGATTCTGCTAAGATTAATTGTGGTTGAATTCTTCCAAATATATTCATCAATAGCTAATTGTGGTTAATTGTCGGATAGGTAGTCTCTTGATAAAATATCGTATGAATTTCGTATATTCCTTATTTAAGTATATCTTTAATGAAACCCAGGATCAACCTTATTCTTTCTAAATAACCTTAGTAAGATGGTGGCCCAAAGACTACAATTAAAACCTTATTGATCAGTGGGAAATTGCGGCTTAATTTTCGGTTTGATCGTATCTTGATAGTATCGGATGAAATCCGCATACTCGTCTTCAAAGGACTTTGTTTTGTGATGTTCAGCCTGGTTGAGGATATAGTTGCATACTCTTTTTATATCACCTTTTGAGACAGAAAATGCTCCACAGGACTGCTGCCACGAAAACACACCCCGACACAGGTTGTTTTTATTGATAAATTCAGCTGAACTATCCCCAATGATTGTAGCTAATGCTTCCTCTGTTATTTGGGGAGATTTTGAGATCAGCATATGCAGGTGCTCTGCATTGGCATAAATGGCGTATAATTTGCTTTTATTGTTATTTATAATTCCAGTGATGTATTTTTCTATTCTGACCCTATGTTTTTCCTCGATCAACTTATCCTTATAAGAAGTGTTGAAAACATAGTGAACGTAAAGATTATTATAGTCAACTGTCATGGTCTTATGTTTTATAAAACAAAGGTATTGAACTATTACCAAAGAAGAATCAATAAGGTTATAAGAAGAAAGAATAAGGTGGTGGAGTGGGAGAGGGTATTTTGGATGACATAAACCACTACATTCACCCTCCTTCATAAAACCTCAGCCTATTCTTCAATGATATCAGTTCATGCTGCATTTCATCCATTTGTTCAAGTAAATGATTGATGGCCTCAATGCCCTCAATGTTGATATCCATATCGTAATAAAATCGTATGAATTTTTCGAGCGCTGAAAGGTTTTCCTCCTCCACATAATTACAATCCTCGATGGTTTCAATGCGCACCAGGCCTGCTTCGTGCAGCGACCAGACAAAACCCTGCTCTATTTTATAATAGACACAAAATTCATCCAGGGCGATAAGATGTTCATCTCTCTTATTTTTCATCATGCAATTTCTTTAATTCAGTGAATAATGCCTTTTCTTTTTCTGAGAACGTGGCAGGAAGTTTTACTTCCCAGGTAACGAATAAATCGCCGAACTGACCTTCCTGTTTATAAACCGGGAAACCCTTGCCTTTCAATTTAACCGTACTGCCGTTTTGAGTTCCGGATTTGATGTTCAACTTTACCTTACCACTCAGCGTGTCGAGGGTAACTGAGCCACCCAGCACTGCAGTGTACAGGTCAATTTTGGCATTAATATAAAGGTTGCTTCCCTGTCTTTTGATGCCGGGATGCCTTGCGATGGAAAAGGTAATGTATAAGTCGCCGTTAGGTCCACCATTAATGCCCTGGCTTCCATGTCCGGGAATCTTGATGGTCTGTCCGTTCTCAATTCCTGCCGGTATGGTAATCCGGATTTTCTTTCCGTTTACGGTAAGGGTTTGCTTGTGGGTGGTGAAAACATCCGTTAGCTTTAACTGCAGCTCGGCATTATAATCTTCGCCTCTGAATTTTACCTGTCTGCTTCTGCCTGATGTGCCACCTGATGCGCCACCAAACATAGAAGCGAAGAAGTCAGAGAAATCACCGCCGCCAAAATCCCCGGAGGAGAATGTCTGGCCGCGGCCACCACCGCCATAAGATTGTTGCTGATACTGTTTTGCCTTTTCAAACTCCTCTCCATGTTGCCAGTCCTTACCATACTTGTCATATTTCGCCCTTTTTTTTGGATCGCTGAGCACTTCATTTGCTTCATTGATTTGCTGAAACCTGGTCTTGGCTTCTTTGTCGTTGGGATTGAGGTCAGGGTGCAATTTGCGGGCCTGCTTGCGGTAGGCGCTCTTTATCTCTTTCTCCGTGGCATTTTTATTAACGCCAAGCACCTTGTAATAATCTATAAATTCCATAGAGTAGTAATTTGATAATCGTAATTACCCTTAAGATGGGGAAGTAAGGGTATTCCGGTCTTCAGGGTGTAAGTAAACAACAGATGAAGTTGGTGGTTGTTTAGGATAAAATGGTCTCTGAGGTCAAAATGAGTGTATTGAATTAGCTTCAAGTCTTGAAAGTTGCACAAAAAGGCCAAAAATAGCGGATATTGTAAAAAACACCTCCCGATTCCTATCCAATCATATTCCTCTTTCAGCGCTTATTCAGGCCAATCTTTCGGCCAATCACCTATCTTTGCACCCCAGTAAAATAAACGCATGATTTCAGTTGACGGATTAACAGTTGAGTTTGGCGGGACTACGCTTTTTAAGGATATTTCTTTTGCCATTAACGATAAGGACCGGATTGCACTTATGGGCAAAAATGGAGCGGGCAAATCTACCTTATTAAAAATTATTGCCGGCCAGAAAGCGGCTTCACGGGGTAAGGTTTCCGCGCCCAGGGATGCTGTGATTGCTTATTTGCCGCAGCACCTACTTATTGAAGATGACCGCACCGTGTTTGAAGAGGCGGCTCAGGCATTTGCTCATATTCATGAAATGGAGCATCAGATTGCCGATCTGAATAATCAACTTTCGTCACGCACTGATTACGAATCGGCAGAGTATTATGACCTCATTGAGCAGGTCTCCACTTTAAGTGAAAAGTTTTATTCCATTGAAGAGGTGAATTATGATGCGGAGGTGGAGAAAATCCTGATTGGTTTGGGGTTTTTGCGCAGCGATTTTTCCCGGCCAACCGGGGAGTTCAGCGGGGGCTGGCGCATGCGTATCGAGCTGGCTAAACTATTGCTGCAGAAGCCGGATCTTATACTTTTGGATGAACCCACCAACCACATGGACATTGAATCCATTCAGTGGTTCGAGGATTTTTTGATCAACAGCGCCAAAGCGGTGATGGTGATTTCGCACGACCGGGCTTTTGTGGATAACATCACCACCCGCACTATCGAAGTGACCATGGGCCGTATTTACGATTATAAGGTCAATTATTCCAGCTATCTTCAACTTAGGCTGGAACGTCGCGCTCAGCAGCAGAAGCAGTTCGAAGAGCAGCAAAAATTTATCGCTGACAATCAGGATTTCATTGATCGTTTCCGGGGAACTTACTCCAAAACCAATCAGGTGCAGTCGCGGGTTAAAATGCTTGAAAAGATTGATATTATTGAAGTGGATGAAGAAGATACCTCTGCCTTACGGCTGAAATTTCCGCCATCGCCCCGCTCAGGCACCTTTCCGGTTATCCTCGAAGATGTTTCCAAAAGGTATGGCGAGCATCTGGTTTTTGAAGGTGCCTCTTTGAATATTCAACGTGGGGAAAGGGTGGCGTTTGTCGGGAAAAACGGTGAAGGTAAATCTACGCTCGTTAAATGCCTGATGGGCGAAATTGATTATGAGGGTAAACTTGCCCTTGGACACAACACCCTCATTGGGTATTTCGCTCAGAACGAAGCCTCGCGCCTGGATGAGGAAATAACGGTATTCCAAACCATTGACGATGTGGCCAAGGGCGATATCCGAACCAAAATTCGAGATATTCTGGGCGCTTTTATGTTTGGTGGTGATAGCTGGGATAAGAAAGTGAAAGTACTTTCAGGCGGAGAGCGTACCCGGCTGGCCATGATTAAACTACTGCTTGAACCCGTTAACCTGCTCATTCTCGATGAGCCAACCAATCATCTTGACCTAAAAACCAAGGATATCCTAAAAAGTGCCCTGCAGGATTACGATGGCACCCTTATTCTCGTATCGCACGACCGCGATTTCCTGAATGGATTGGTAACCAAGATATTTGAGTTTGGAAACCAGCAGGTAAAACAGCACCTGGGCGACATCAACAGTTTCCTGGAAAAGAAAAAGATGGATACGTTAAGGGAATTGGAGAGGAAGGTTTAAAGGGGCTCAGGAATAACCCAACCCATTTTTCTGTAAGTCAGGGCGCGACTTTGA
>JAVEQP010000022.1:4210-30431 GCA_034007585.1 Lentimicrobium sp.
AAAAATCTTTGCGTTTCTCCGCGCCTTTGCGTCTTTGCGTGGTTCTTCCTTTATTTCTTATAAAAATCCGTACTCTCAAAGATTTTATCTGCCGACTTGGCGATAAATCCTGAATAGAGCTTACCATCACTATCGGGATAGCGCATGGCAAATTCATAGTAGCAGGAGGGAATCTCAAAAGTACCCTCTTTAAATTTCACTGGAAGGATACCTGCCATAATGCTCGACTGTTCCAGTAATTCTTCTGGTGTTCCTTTAACTTCGCCACCTGAGCTGTTGATAATAAAACCATTGTCTTTCAGGAATTGGTTCACCTTATGGATGTTGTTGTACTTCTTCAAGCCATTGATACTCACCGTAAAATGGTTAGCCCGGAAGCCATAAACATACACCCAGGCAGCATATTCTGATTCCTTGCGCAGGGTTTCATAAATTTCATAAGAGGGTGTACCCCAAATGTTCCCGGAATAAATTAGTTCACCATGGCCAACCATTCCCGAAGGTATCGAGTCAATAATGCCATTGATAGTTTCCTGCACAAACGGAGAAAACTCCTTCAGTCTCAGTTCACTGATAAATACGCGCGGAGCATCCGGGAAAGTAGGAAGTTCATAGTGCTTCGCATTCAGCTTTTTTTGTTCAAAATTATAGGAGTTTTTATACGCATACCCTACTTTTTCGAACTCTTTCGCCATTATATTAATGTTGATGCGCGGATCGTCAAAGGTGCGGAAAGCGATATGGTCATTTACCACCCGTTCGCCTTCCTTGGTAAATAAATCATAAACCCTTTTAGCTGCCGGGTTCTGTGTAATATAATCGTTCCAGAGTTTGTTGAATACTTGTTGTGCTTCCATGTTAGTTGATGTTTGTTAATACCTGATTTTAACAAACAGTGCAAGGCTTTGTTCAACATTTCGGGGTGATGGCTTATTGAAAGCAAAGTTAAGTATGGGTGTAAACAGCATCCTACTCTTACCCACCCCAGCCCTCCCTATGAATAGGGAGGGAGTGGATTCTACTTCAATAAAAAGCAGCATTCATCTCATTTCTAACCGGTTAGGTTCTCCCCCTATCCATAAGAGGAGTTAGAGGGGGTAAATAAAACGGTACTTTTATTTTTCACCAGCCCTTCTTATGAAAAGAGAGTAAACGGATTCTGCACTTTTACCCTCCTCAGCCCTCCCTATGAATAGGGAGGGAGCGGATTCTACTTCAATAAAAAGCAGCATTCATCTCATTTCTAACTGGTTAGGTCCTCCCCCTATCCATAAGGGGAGTTAGAGGGGGTAAATAAAACGGTACTTTTATTTTTCACCAGCCCTTCTTATGAAAAGAGAGTAAACGGATTCTGCACTTTTACCCTCCCCAGCACTCCCTATGAATAGGGAGGGAGCGGATTCTGCTGAAAAGTAATCATTTGCAATTTATTCCAAAATGAGCTTAAGAAGGTTCTCCCCCTATCCATAGGGGGAGTTAGAGGGGGTAAAAAAACAACATCCTCCTCTTACCCTCCCCAGTCCAATTTTATTAAATTATTTTTTTTCTGTCTAAAACATAGCACCAATGAGTTCATCTTTGGTGATGTTGATAAAGTAGTCATTAAAGTCAAACTGGTTCAGTTTTTTATTGATGTCATCAGCATTATGTGACGTGCCCTCCAGAGCACGTTCTATTTCATCAGGATCGAGCATGTTGAAATAGTCACCGTAGAACCGGGCTTTTTCAATGATTCCGTTTTGCACTTCAAGTGAAACTTCGAGCTTTCCCCCTGCGGTCTTAATCGATTTATGGAAGTTATACCTGGGTGAGTAGCCGAAATTCCAGTCCCAGGTGCTGTATTTCTCATCTCTGAGCTTCTCAATGGCCGTGATGTCATCCTTACTGAAGGTATATACTTCGGCACCCGGAGTGGTTTCTATGATGTGTTGCATAATCAGATCACGAAATTCAAGCACAGTTAGCGGTGCATGCAGGTGTTCTTCAATGTTGGTCACCCGGCTGCGGATAGATTTGATGGCTTTATCGCTGAATTTGGCTGGATCAACTTTTAGTGCGGCGGTGAGGTCAGTCATTTCTGATGAAAACAATAAGGTACCATGGTGCAAAACCCGGTTTTTAAAGACATGTTCTGCGTTACCTGAAAATTTGCGTCCTTCAATGGTCAGATCGTTTCTTCCCTCAAATTTTGCCTGAATGTTTAGTTTCAGTAAAACCTGAAGAATGGGAAGCGTAAATTTTCGGAAATCAACCAGTTCGTGTTTTTCACCTGTGGCAATAAAGGTAAAATTCAAATTTCCCAAATCATGAAATACTGCACCGCCGCCAGAAAGCCGGCGCACCACCTTAATTTTCCTTTCTTCAACATAGTCAAGGTTAATCTCTGCAAGGGTATTTTGATGCTTGCCAACAATGATGGCCGGAGCATTTCGCCAAAGCATAAAACAATCGCGCTTAAAGTGCTTCAATACATATTCTTCAGCGGCAATATTGAAATAAGGGTCAGTCTCCTGACGTATAATACAAAGCATGGGTCAAAAAATTTGTTGCAAAAATATACATTTAAATTAAAAAGGCTGCCCGCCGGGAAGCCTTTTAAGCATTAGTATTTCATCTATTTCATCAAAGCGCAGGCAGTTGTGCTTCTCTTTCTGCAGCAATCCGTGTCCATTCCGGGACTACCGTTTTTATAAACAGGCGTTTGTTTTCATACAGTGCCGGCATATCCAGCCCGATGTATTCCTGGGCTTTGGCTTTGGAACTGATGTCAGGCATTTGTATGGGCGTTTTAACTCCTCTGCGAACGAGAATTTCGGTGAGTAAGATACGGGCTTCATTTGATTTTTGAATGGAAGTCCCCATCACCCGGAGTGCTTCCACCGGTGAATGGAAGCCGAAACCGTTGGCTGCACCTACCCAGTCCCAGCGCCATTGTGCATGACGGATGAGTTGCAATATCGGAGCCATTTCCTGCTCGGTAGCACCGTTATCCCAGGCAACTTTGGCTTCCACATGAACGCGGGCCAGGTTTTTCTCAGCGATGCGGCGCAATTCAATCACCTTGTCCTGACGTTCAACTACATTGGCCATCAGTTTGGCTTCGCTTTCGCGATGACATACCTGACAGGAGCCCGAAACGTTGGCCAGCGGGCTTTGAATTTTGTGATCCGTAAACTTCATACCCCCATCACGCTTGTAGGGCATGTGACAATCGGCACATGAAACGCCTCTATCAGCATGTACACCTGTCATATACATTTCGTAATCGGGGTGTTGGGTTTTGAGCATGGGCGCGCGGCTCAGCTTATGAACCCAGTCCACATGCTGTACTTCGTCGTAATACGCTTCCATATCGTCGGCACTAAATCCTTTGTCCCAGGGGAAAGTCAGGTATTTGCCGTCGCCTTTGAAATAATATTCCACATGACATTGGGCACATACCAGCGACCTCATTTCCTGATGCGTTGCATTGGTAACGTCCTTACCACGGCGTTCAAAAGCTTCTTTAAGCGCAGGCCGGGTAATATGTAAGTTCATGGTTTTGGGGTCGTGACAATCCTGACAGCCTATGTTGTTGACTACTTCGGAGCCCAGATCAACCCATTGGCCTTTATAAAATTCAGCCACGCCCATTTGTTCCATCAGGCGGGGAACGTCGGGACTTTTACACGTCCAGCAGGTGGCGGGTTGCGGAATATCGGTACGCAGGGTTTCCCTGATGTCTTGCACGGCATAATAATGACCCCGGCCCTGACTATAGTCGCGCGAGAAAGCATAGCCGGCCCACATTACCACCAGTTCAGGATATAATTCCAACTGATCGTGTCTGGCACTGCCGCCATGGACACTGCTAAAGCTTGTATCCAGGGTGCTTTGATACGTCTCATATTCGCGGGGAAAGTTTTGGCCCCAAACTTCATTGCGTGGTTCCCAGTCGGGAATTTCACGTACGGTCTGGAAGTATAGTTTTGCTTCGCTGCGACGCTCAATTACTGATGAAGCGAGTAATCCAAGGAGGAAAACCACAATAACTGTTGCGATGAAAAGCAACCAGTTTATCCAGGGTTTGCGTGCGGTATTCGTTGTATTTTCCATGGGGTGATAGGTTTGTATTATTTTTTATTTTCAGTAGCTTTTTTTAACCAATCGGGAACAATGCTATTGTGTCCTGGAACCAAAGCATTTGGATAGGAGGCCAGGCTGTTTACCGTTCCATGTGGTGTTTCGCGGTGACAATCCCAGCAGCGGGAACCCTGCCCTGTTTTATGATTTTTACCGGTAACTGTGATGGCATTTACCATACTCAACAACTCGCTATGACAGCGGATGCAGTTTTCCTGAACTACTCCAATGCCGGCCTGTTTGATTTTGATCACCTGAGGTTCAGCCCGGGCAGTGAAAATGGTTGCATGCCGCAATCCGTCGCTGGCCTTAAAATAATAGGTTCTGAAAAAGTTGTCTTGTGGAACATGACAATCGTTGCAGGTAGCTACCTCGCGGTGGCTGCTGTGTGTCCATGAGGCATATTGCGAATACATTACATGACAGTTGATGCACGTTTTCGGATCATCGCTCAGATAGGAATGGGCATTGGAGGCGCGAATTAGCAGAAACCCTAACCCGGTAAAAACACCGAGTAGTATGATTACCGGTAATTCCCATCCACCCGGTGGCCTTAATTTTGTGAAAAATTTCTTCATGTAGTTCGTTATGTAAGTATTCCGGTACCCATTGAATTAATTTGTACAAATGTAGGACGACAAATTCACTTTAGCAAAGTATCGCGTAATTTGAAATGATTAAAGATAAGCTACCGCGCTATTAGGAGTTTACGGTAAATATTCGTCTGTGCGTTCAGCCTGATTTTTAAAATATATAACCCTGCTTTCAGGTGATTTACAGGGACAAGCTTCTGATCAAATGCTTTGTTTATCGCAATAAAATCAACTTCTCTGCCATTTAGATCAATAATGTGGATACCTGCAGATTCCAGCTCCGTCTCCGTCTGGTAATTTACTATGAAATGTGTTTGAGCAGGTATAGGATAAAGTTCGATAAATGTTGAAGTTATTGTGGGATCAGGAAGAACAGGTAAACTCTGAGTGGGTAGTTTGCCGGGATAAATATAGGGTTCGTTATAGTCGGTTACCTCAAAGTGATGAAGTAAATTATTAAAATATATGGTATGAATAGGAAATTGAGTATCTGTCAGGCTATTCAAAAATGTACTATCCGTTAAGCGGCAGGCTAAATTCTTATACTCCAATTTAAGGTTAAGGTTCCATATTTTTATCCATTCATCTTTATCAAATTCATCAAAATTGGCATAACTGTGCAGGTCGGATAGTATATCATAGGCTAAAGTGGTATCGCCGGAATATAAAATGTTGAAAGCATTAACGAGTTCACTCTCCAGGGTGTGCTGATTAAGCAGGGAAGTCTGCCAGCTATCCTGCACCCCGGCAGAGGTAGTAGTCAGGAACAGATATGCGGAAGAAAGGTTATAAACGCCATTTCTGAGGGCTGTAGTCATTTCAGCTTCAGCTTCCAGATGGTCAAGCCCGGAATACTGATTGTAGCAGCTTATGAGTGCATACTGCATCCAGCCGGGCATTTCGGGTGAGCGCTGGCCAAGATTATTCAACAATTCCGGTGAACGCATAAAGTGGCAATTTTTCAAAAGCACTTCCATCAGCATCTTATTGGGAAAGCGATTATTGGCTATCAATGCTTCTAGGACGGAATTTGATAAATAAGGGGAGTACTCCAACAAAGTCCGGTAAAGCTCAGGTGCATCATAGCCTGTATGAGATATGATGCGGGCCAGCAGGTTAGGGGTATCCCCGCCATCAATCAAACGACCCTTCTTTAGTTGAATTGTTTCATCCAGCCTGTCCCAATGCGTTAATTTAGTTTCAATGTCATTATCAGGAACCATCCATCCGGGACGGTATGTGCTGTCGCCGGGGTAAGTTCCCTCTACCAGTATAGGGGCAATGCGGGCGATTTGTTGAGGAGTCTGATGATTTGAGGTATCATTATAGTAATAGTAATTTATTATAGGGCCCTGATTGCGTATGTCGCCGTCGCGTTGGTACTTTGCGTGACTAAAATGATTGCCTGCCGGGGCAAGTCCCTCACCAATTAAAGAACCCTGTTTCAAGGCAATGCCGGTAACCGTTTGGCTGCTGTCGGCAGTGATGGCTACATCATACATATTGCCGTTGAACCAATTGTTCATAATTCGCAATCCTTTTGAACCCTCTGCCGAACGATTCTGATTTTGAGCAAGCAGGCCAAAGTTTGACTTATTGATGGTGTTTCCGGCAATCATATTGTTGGCACCTCCGCATGCGTTTATCACCATAGCTACCGAAGGGATAATGGTGGTAAAACTACCCGCATTGCCCGAAAAACTATTGAAGCTAAGGTTATATAATTTACATTGATCCAGATATAATCCTGCACTTAAGGGTTTGATGGTTTCGGGAATGCCGGACTGAAGCATCTTAAACTTACTATTGCTGATGTTCACATAGCCGGCACCCGAAATAAACGCACCGGTATAATTCCGATCAAAACGAACTCCGTCAAGAATCAGACCATAGCCGGGATGCGAAAACCGGGCTTCAATACCATAGGTGAGCTGCTTAAATATGGGATCTGAGCTGATTGCGAAAGGGAGGGAGTCATTTCCAACATCCTTTTCAACAACAAACCATGAATTGAAGCTCTTTATGCCGCTCCCTCTGCTATTTACCTTTAGGGTAGAAGAAGGTATGAGATTTTCGAACTGACAACTTATAAAATGAATTCCCTGAACACCATTAAGTTCCACCTGGGCTTTAGGAGCTTGGCCATCGGTTAACGCATTGTTAGTAAATCGGCAAAATTTGAAAGTAGATGGATTTATCCCACGGGATGGATGCATGAGCACCGGTTTAATGTTATTGCGAAAGTAAGCCCGATTGGCATAAATGATGCCACCGCCGCTGGGGCATGGATTTACCGTATCAGCCAGTGCAATACATTCCACCGCAGTGCGGGCATTTTCGATGACTGCTCCATACAGCAGGTTTAGCATACCCTGTGGCAGGGTGGTGTCGGCAAAGTCAGGATGTCCATACAATCGAATGCCCATCCACAAGCTGACGCAATTTGCAGTGAGCTTTCCCCCTTCAATGGTTAGCGATCCTCCCGGCATCACCTTGATGGTGCGATCACGGCCCATTTCTATATTGGCCCGTATAGTAAGCTTTGCACCCGGAGCGATAATCAGGTCATGAAGCACATTTTTATCTTCCTCCCATAACGTAGTATTATTAACAATTTCAGGTGTTTCTGATACTGGCAGACACAGGTCGGCTTCCCATAACCCACGGCCAAAAGTGGCTGCAATTACTTTCTTCCGCTTGTAGTTGATCTCCAGATCCGATATTATAGTAAGAGGCAGGCCGTTTCCAAAGGGAACCCAGGCGTTCATGGTTGCATCCCGATAGAAAACACCAATATCAGTGCCGGCAATGAGCAGATCCATACCTGCACCTTTTACATATCGAATAACATTTACCGGCAGTGCCGGCAAGCCCTGAGAGTAGTTTTCCCAGGAAATGCCCCCATTGTCGGTTACATAAACCTGACGGCCAGCCCATTGCCGGTCAAGTGCCAGCCAGATTTTACGGGAAGAATCGGGATGGAAGGCAAAATCAGCGATACCGGCAAATTGTAAATTGAGCAGACCCCGGGGAGTAATGTCAAACCAACGGTTCCCTCCATCGGGTGTAATCATCAGTTTGGATTGATCTGTATTGGCCCAGCATGGATTTTCAAAAGCTGCTAGTATCACCTGGGGATTGGAAGGCGACACCTTAAGCGCAACCAACTTCTGATTCCCTGTAAAATTGCTGATGCGTTCAAACGTTTGTCCTCCGTTTGCCGACTTCCACACTTGTTGTATCCCCACGTATATAACCTTGGGGTTTACCGGGTCCATAGCCACCGGTTTGTCTTTACGGCCTGTTTCGGTGCTGTCGGGAATGGTAAGATAGGAGAAATTTGCTCCCCCGTCCGTTGATTTCATCAGAAAGATATGCGGTTTGCTGATATTGGGCGGAAAGGATACAAGATAAACCTCATTTGGATTGTTGTAATTAATCATCCCATCATAGGCGTCACCAATGCGTGGATGTTTCCACCATTCGCCGGTTTGGGTATTGTAAAATGAAACATTGCCATCCTGTGGGCCGCCAAACATATTGTCGCTGTTATCGTCAACGGTAATGTTGTAAAGCTGCAAAATCTGCATGCCATTCCGGGTAATGTCACGATACGTAGCCGTGCCATCTTCTGAAAGTGTAACCCCGCCGTCGTTGGCCATGTAGATCCTGTCGTCACTCAGGTGGGGAAGAACAATCAAATCGCGTACATCTTTATGATAAGTATGTATGCTGTTGCCAATAAAATGGGCTGAGTCACCTTCAATACGGTACTTATAGAGCCACATCCCGCCAAGGTAAAATTCGTTACTTCGGGTTGGTGAATAAGCGAGCTGCATTTTCCAGTAGCTGCAAAACGGGTCGCCCAGAAGTTGAATACGATTAAATGATTGTGCGCCATCTACAGAAAGAAACAAATACTTTCGGTTGCCTTTGGTATAGGTTGTGTCTTCCGCTTCGCAAAAGGCAAGTATCGAATCCGGTGCAGTGGGTGCAATGGAAACAGCAATGCGCGTTGGCCTGAAGTTGGTATCGAGGGAAATAAGATGGGTGAGCTCTGTCCAGTTTTCACCATCATCGTAACTCTTTAACAATCTGTTGCCTGAAGCGTAAACCACCTCCGGGTTGCCGGGTGTGTATGCCATACAAAATAATTCAGCGCCCGATTCACCATAGGTCTCCTGCCAGGAGGCAGCTCCATCAGTGCTTCTGAAGATTTTTCCCCTGAACCTGGCTTCAGCATTAACCAGGGCAAGCAGATGGTCCGGTTTGTCAGGCCGCATGCCGGATTTCTGAACAATAAAATTATTGGGGATGGTTTGAGTATTCAGTCCTGTTTCGTGCCATGACAGGCCACCATCAATACTTTCGAGCATGCCCACTCCATAACTTCGGGCAAAACTATAATGTCCGGTACCGATAAGTATTCGGTTCTTGTTGCGTGGATCCACATGTATGGACAAAATGCCTGTAGTAAATACTGTGTCAGTAAGGCAATGCCAGTTTTCACCGCCATCGATGGTTTTAAACAATCCGCCGGTATTGCTTCCTGCGTAGAGTGTGAGATAATCTGTGGTATCCACCCAGAGTGCCGAAACAAGACCAAGTTGTGCCAGCACCGGAGCGGTGGTTTTAGAAGGGCCCAACGGGTACCATTGGGTGGTAAATTCCGAAAAGTCTGCATTCCGCTGGCTGAGCTCCGACTGACTTTGTTTACGCGCCTTTAAGTAGGCTCTCATACTTCCCTGCTCATCTTCGCGTGCACTTTTGAACCATTGTTCTCTGAAAAATGCCTTATCGGGAGCTGAGGGTTGCCCGGGAGATGGATTTGAAATTTGTTGTGCAAAGAGTAGCGGTGGCAGCGAGAATACGCTGGCAAAAATGCAGGCAAAAACAATATTTATTTTTCTCATGTCCTGGTCTTTGTCAGTGGATGGCAGTCCTTCGTCATTGTCTCAGGTGACCGCCATCTGGTGTTGCTCTGTTCAGAGAGCAAATAAAAATGTAGCCTTTGTTGGTTAAAAGGTCAGGATCGAGCCCAAAGTTAGAGAAAAAATTTCAATGCTGAAGCATATCAATCGGGTAATTTAATGGCAATCATCTTAAAATCACCTACCGAAATGTTATCGAAACCTCTTTCAGTACCTCCTTCAATAAAAACGCATTGGTTGCGTGTTAGCAGGGCTTGCTCCTGACCTGAAGTTAACATGGCTTTGCCTTCAATCACATAAAAGAAAGCATCATGTTCATTGAGGTGAGCTTCAATTTTCTCCCCCGGGCTCAGACGAATGTGTACGATTTTAGCTGTATCTGACCGGCCCATAATGCGACCGTCAAGGTTAGAAGGTACTTTTTCAGCATTATCCAGTGTGATAATTTTCATTGTATTTGTCTCCTTTTTTAGGTTTTTTTCTTCTTTGTTGTTTCAGCCACATCCACAATCCGGTGATGAGAATAAGCAATAGGCATATTCCCATTAATGGGACATAGAGGATGTAAAAATCACCTAAAAATAAGGAAAATATACGTCCGGTATGTATTTCAAGAGAAAGATTCCACAATGACAAAGGAATTTCCATTAATTCCCGCGGCATTGGTGTTGGGTGCAATCCCTTTCTAAGGGGCATCCATCCGGCATCATAATCAAACAGGGCGGTAGGTCCATGATTATTCATCAACACACCGGCCACTGCAAGAGAACCAAAAGGAGAACTATTTTCCGCGCGCTTTGCAGGTAGACCGGTAATGGCATCAGTTATTATATTTTCATGGATATTCCAGCGATACAATCCGCTGAAAGAACCTACCAGGAATAAGCCATCATCTAAAGGTTCAAACACATTGATGCCCATTACGCTAACAGGTGGTTGAACGCTGAATGTTTCGGCTTTGGCGCTGACATCGTTTAATTCCCAATGATAAAACCCTTCGGAACTGGAGATGATAATGCGGTTACCGGCTGAGTCAATCACCATGTCACGCAGCTTGTCGTGCCAAAAGTTGGTCCGGTGATTATCGCCCAGCGGTGAGATGCGGCCATTCGCGATTGGAATGAGCAATGGAGGCCTGAGAAACATGCCGGTAATGGTGGTAACGAGTAAAATTACCAACCAGTAAACACCGAGACGATTGTGCCACCGTATAGAAAACCGGTTAAATTTTTTAAGTTTTGATTTTAACTGCTGTCCGCTTCTTTTCGCCAAAGACGGAACAAACGTGTAATAAAATCCAGTTAAGGTTAATATTATGAGAATAAGGCCTGTAAGATCAACCACAAGTTTTCCGGCTAAACCGAGCAGTTCACCACTGTGAATGATCCAGGTGGTGCGAAAAAGGCTGGCTTTCCCATCGTGTTTTTCGGGATACGGAAGCAAATACTTTCGGGCAGCGCCCTGATTGTTTTTTATTATGTATAATGCTGACCTTGTCAGTACAAAAATGCTGTCATTGTGCTGCAATACTTTTACTACGCGGGGATGGTTTTCAGGAAGCGGATAATTTTGCCAGCGTTCATCAGCACTATGGTAATCGTATAATCCGAACAGGGTACCCGCCCACAGTTCTCCCTTGCGGGTCTGCAATAACGAAAAGGTTTTGCGATGATCACTACCTTTGGGAAGGCCCTGGTTAAAATTGGTGAAAAGGTTAAAATTCCGGTCAGTTTTCCAGATGCCAATATTTCCATAAATAAGCTGTGTGCTGTCGGCAAGCCATACCGAACCTTTTACAGCAGCCAGATTCCAGTTTTTAAAGGTATAGTTTGATGGAATCCATTTGCGTGAAACATCTACCGGTGAGAAGAAAGCACGGTGGTTCATCACAATTCCCGAAAGACAAAACAGAAGGACAAATAAACCAATGACCAGTGAAGGCCACTTGTGGTATTTACGTAAGGTCTTCATTTAGTAACAGCAGTATGGCAGTAAATTGAGTGAGAAGAAGCTGCAAAACCTGGTATTCATGCTATCCCCGGGAATCAGGCTTTAATCATGGTAAGCACCATTTTAAACTGTTCACTTGCCTTTACCGAATGTGGAATGTTGGCCGGCATAATAATGGTTTCACCTGCTTGCATATGATTGGATTCGCCGCCAATAACGATTTCGGCTTTCCCTTCCATTACCTGAAGCATGGCATCGAATGGAGCGGTATGTTCACTCAGTTGCTGCCCTTTGTCGAAGGCAAAAAGGCTTACATTTCCGGTTTTTTGTTCGAGTACACGCATACTCACAATGCCGCCTTCTGAATAGTTGATTTCGTTGCTAAATGTAAAAGCCTTATGAGTGTTAAATTTATTGGTATTCATAGTTCAGCGTTTTAAGGTTGGTTTGAGAAAAAGTAGATGATAAAGGTTTCATCCCCTTCATTGGTTACCCAGTGATCAAAATTCAGGCTGCCGGCTTTATCAATCAGCGGTGCGGGCAAAAATGGTGCAGTGAGTTTATAGATTTTGCCCGATTCAAGTTGCTTAAGATCTGCAATTACCTGATTTACCGGATGTTCACCTGTATCAAGCATAGCGCGTGCATCCAGTTCTGCGGTGATAAGTGTCTCGCTGAACCAGCCGGGTTTTTGCTTGTGGTATGATGCATTTTCATCCTGATTCATAAGGTCTTGTCCGATCTCGTTTCTTAATTTGTTGATAAGTTCTTCCACGGCAACATTACCTATCGCAGCAGCCTGCTGAAGTGTGGCAATCTTTGCCACGGTTTTTCTCAGTATTGGATTTTTAAGTTTTTCAAAGGCCGGAACATAACCAATCAGCGTTTCTTCGAGTTGGGGATAGGCTTCAATCAATTGAAGGACTTTGGTCCTGGGCGTTATAATGAGTTCGTTTTTCATGATTCAGGATTTTTGAGTGTAGGAAAGTATCCTTTGTTCGCCTTCAAGATCTCGGTAAGGTGCGATATTGTGCGAAACTTCGAGGGTGCCCAGGTATTCGCCCTGTTCACCACGAAGCGCGAAATACTCAATGTATATCATCTTGTCGCCCATTTTTATCCAGAAGGGCGCACGGTCATGCTTGCCCGATTTGAAATCGTCGATAATCTTATCCACAATGTGTGCGCTTGCCGGCGGATGGCAGTGCCTAACGTCGCGGTTCAGGATGGCACGGTTGCGTTGAAAGACACGTTCGGCTCCCTGAGAAAAGTATTTTACCTTATCGTCTTTGTCCACAAAGGTCATATCAAGCGGTAAGGTGTTGAGGATAGCCAGCAGTTCGGCGGCCGAAAAACCGCCCGATGGCAGTTGAATGTGGCTTCCTGATTTCTGAACCTCATTGATGGAGGTTTCTTCCATCCCTTCGGGGCGCCATTCCGTTGGCGGATCGTAAAGGCAATAACCTATTTCGAGTGATTGTTTGCTGATTTCATACCATTCAGCATCGGTGAGTTTATCCAGTGACATGGGAAAAAGTATTTGCTCTTCTTTCACCGTCATGTCATCAATTCCAAAAAGTGTCTGATCGAAAATAATCTCTGCTGAGGCCTTAAGTTCATCAATGGTTATATCTGTTTGTTGCAGAATTTCAATGCTGCCTTTGATGAGGTCTCTGATTTCATCGTGTTTGCCCCACATTACTTTTGGAGGGCCGGTAATGCCTTTGTTCTCCAGATAGGGGAACAACAGGTATTCCTTGCGCTGATAGTGCTTGTCCACATCAAACAGTTGATTGAACATACCGCGCAGCTTCAAAATAGTTTCGGTAAGGTCGCTGTCTTTGAAATCGTCCAGGCTTTGAAGCAGGGCTTTTGCCTGAGCGGTAACTTTAAGGGTTTCTTCGTTCTCCCTCTTCAACACGTCAATGGGATGGCCTTCGGGTATATCTTTTGAACCCGAAAGGTCTATATTTCCCTGCAAAACAGCCGAATGGGCATCACAAAGCTTCAACACTTCTTCTTCGGGCAGGCCTTCGCTGATGAGTTCCTGCTCTACTTCAACCACTTCCCCGTAAGGGATATTTTTAAGGGTTTGAAGCAATTCCTGGCGGACCTCTTCCTGCGATTCGCCCTGGTGAAGTTTTAATATCAGATCCTTGAGTTGGGCTTTGCGTTTTTCTGAATTGTTGATTAACTCGCTCATATTTTAATGGTTATGTATTTGTGTAGATTTGGATATTGTTGTGCAGAAAAATAATAGGCGTAAAAAAAGCCGCCTGCTGCTTTGAGTAAACAACAGACGGCCCTTGCATGTTTGATTAATTCAGGAAAAGTTTCATGTCCTCATCCACGCTTCCAATGGGGGCAATACCAAAGGTATCAACCAGCACTTTGGCCACATTGGGCGAAAGGAAAGCGGGAAGGGTAGGGCCTAAATGGATGTTTTTAACCCCAAGATACAGCAGGGCCAGCAGTACAATTACGGCTTTTTGCTCGTACCACGCGATGTTGTAGGCAATGGGCAGTTCATTGATGTCGTTCAGTTCAAAAACTTCCTTCAGCTTCATGGCAATAATGGCCAGTGAATAGGAATCGTTGCATTGTCCGGCATCCAGAACGCGTGGAATTCCACCTATATCGCCCAAAGGCAGTTTGTTGTACCGATATTTGGCGCAACCGGCAGTAAGAATAACCGTATCTTTTGGCAATGCTTCTGCGAATTCAGTGTAGTATTTGCGACTCTTCATGCGGCCATCGCAACCGGCCATAACAAAGAATTTGCGGATGGCACCCGATTTTACGGCATCAACCACTTTGTCGGCCAGGGCAAATACCTGTGCATGGGCAAATCCGCCAACGATTTCACCTTTTTCAATTTCAACAGGAGGCTGGCAGGTTTTTGCATGGGCAATAATTTCACTAAAATCTTTCATCTGCCCTTCTTTGCGGTCGGCAATGTGCTTAAATCCGCTGAAACCTGAAGATCCTGTGGTGTAAACCTTATTACTGTAGGTTGATTTTGAGGTGGGGGGAACAATACAGTTGGTGGTAAAGAGAATGGGGCCATTGAAAGTGGTGAACTCTTCTTTTTGCTGCCACCAGGCGTTTCCATAATTACCAATAAAATTCTTATACTTTTTAAAAGCTGGATAATAATTGGCAGGCAACATTTCGCTGTGGGTGTAAACATCCACGCCGGTGCCTTCGGTTTGCTTCAGCAGCTCTTCCATATCTTTAAGGTCGTGTCCGCTAATGAGGATGCCCGGTTTGTCGCTTACGCCAATGTTCACTTTGGTAATTTCAGGGTTACCGTAAGCGGTAGTATTGGCTTTGTCGAGCAGTGCCATAGCGGTTACGCCATGTTTACCGCAATCCAACACAAGACCAACCAGTTCATCGGCCGTATGCTCTTCGGTGGTTGCCACCAACGCACGGTTCATAAAGGCATACAAAGCTGGGTCTTCAAAGCCAAGGTTGAAAGCATGTTCGGTGTAAGCAGCCATCCCTTTTAAACCATAGATAAGCAATTCGCGCAGTGAGCGAACATCTTCATTTTCCGTTGCCAGAATACCCACATCAAGGGCTTTGGCATCGAATTCAGCCTCAGTAGAAGCAAACCAGGTGGCCGATTCATCTAAGGATTTCTGGTCAAATGAAATACCGGCTTTTTTACAAGCGGCTTTCATTTCAGCGCGAAGTTTTAAGCCTTCATGAATCTTGCGGACAAATACATCGCGGTCGAAATTGGCATTGGTAATGGTGGCAAACAAGCCATCGGTAACAAATTTGTTGGCCGCAGCACTTTCAATTCCTTTTTCGCGGGCTTTTTCGGCATAAATGGAAATGCCTCTCATCACGAATATTAATAAATCCTGAAGATTGGAAACATCGTCGGTTTTTCCACAAACTCCTTTTACTGTGCAACCAATTCCTTTGGCTGCTTCCTGACATTGGTAACAAAACATGCTCATTTTCTTTTGTTTTTTTTTGTTAGTGTTTATTTATTTTGATTTTTTTTAGTCTTTAGTCTTTGGTCTCCCGAATCGATGCGCTTTCGGGATTTCGCTATGCTCAATTTGGTCTTTGAGTTCTTGGTTCTTGGTTCTTGGTTCTTGGTTCTGGGTTCTGGGTTCTGGGTTCTGGGCGCTCTCGGGATTTCGCTATGCTCGATTTGGGTTTTGGTACCGTCCCGTCCCGTACTTGTCCGCCCGTCTCCAAGTCCCCCCATCTCAAAGTCTCCCCTTGACTCGTCCCCCCGTCCCTCTTTCTTTTGCGTCTCTATGCGGCTGCGCTGGGAAACAAATAGGGCAGCATCCATGTCATCGTTGGCAGGTTGTTTATAGCCATGGTGATATTCCATCCGCGGTCTGAATTCGCCGCTAAGCACAAATTGCGCATCTGCGAACTGTGGGTAAACGGTTCCCGCAACAAGGAAAAGATAGAAGTAAATTTGTTTTTTCATAAAAAATCAGATAAACACAACCATTCGGCGAAATTACATCCATTCTTCAGATAAAATATCTCCTTTTACGGAAATTACCGTCTTTTTTATCGGTATATTTTTCCCTGACTGCGCCCTGGCAGCCATAGCCATTTGAATGAGACCTCCACAGCAGGGCACTTCCATCACCACCACATGCAGGGTGTTGATGTTTGATTCAGCAATCATGGCAACCAGTTTCTGGAGGTAGGATTCTTTATTGGTGTCCAGCTTTGGGCAGGCAATGGCCAGGGTTTTGCCTTTAAGCATGCGGTTATGGAAATTGCCCATGGTAAAAGCCACACAATCCGCGGCAAGCACCACATCTGCATTTTTAAAATAACTGGCCTGTGGATTTAGCAAATGTAACTGAACCGGCCACTGTCGCAATTCAGATGGGGCATCGGATTCGGGCATTTCTAGTGCAGGAAGTGGGGTTACCACGGTAGTGTTTTCTAACTCCTCCAGGTCAATCTTAAAATCCAGGGGAGCTGATCCCGGACATCCTCCACCGCAACCTGAAGCTTTAGGCACGGCAACTGCAGCACGGGCTTCTGCCAGGTTTTGGAAGCTTTTTGCCTGCACTGCCACTGGTTGCGTAGCTCCCGGACTCAGGTCAATCTGATTGGTTTTTATATAATCAATGGCTTGTCTGAGTAACTCCTGTTCATTGTGGTCGCGTAGGTGCTCAAGGTGCGCCAGAATGGTATTGCGTCCCTTGGGAACCATAAGTTCCATTACCTTAATTTCATCATAAGGCTCGGCTTCACGCTCTTCAAGTGTAATGGCTCCCTCCGGACAATGACCTATGCAGGCACCCAGACCATCGCAAAACAGATCGCTGATCAGGCGGGCTTTGCCGTCAATAATCTGAAGCGCTCCTTCGTGGCAGTTGGGAATACAATTTCCACAACCATTGCATAAGTCTTCATCTATTTTTATAATCGTTCTTTTCATTGATGTTGATGCAGTTTAAATGAGTTGATCAAGGGTGGTTTTTTTTAGATAATCTGAAAATTCCCGGGAGAACTTATCTGCAAGGCCTCCAAATACGCATTGCAGAAAAGGACATTTTCCGCTCTCAATGCCGCAGTAATGATCATCAATTGATCCGTCAAAAAGCTCAAAGATGCGCAGCAGGTTTATTTCAGAGGCTTCGCCTTTTAACATAAACCCTCCTTTTGGACCCCTGGTTGACTCAAGCAGGTTATTCTTAACCAGGGTTTGCATCACCTTAGCCAGATGGTTGCGTGATGAATGGGTAAGCTCAGCCAGTTGGTTAACATTCATCATATCAGCACTGTTGGCTACCAAAGCCATGCTGTGCACTGCCAAAGATGCTGCTTCTGAAATGTGAACCAATTTTGCCATAATTCTAAAAAGAGTATTTAGGTATTTGAATGCGCAAATATACAAACAAAAAGATTACTACCAAATATTTGTATGTTTCCTTTGTAGATTTTTAATGAATTTAATCCAATAGTGAACAGGGAAGGAGCAGACTCTGCTCAATAACAGGTTGTTACAATTTAATACAAATGTGTTTAGATGGTTCTCCTCCTGCTTTCAGTAATACTAATGTGCTAAAGCAGGTTCTCCTCCTATCTATTGAGGGATTCAGAGGGGGTAAATAGCACCGCACTCTCACTCCTCCAGCCCTGCTGATAGTGCTCAACACCAGGTTATTACACAGGCCGGAAAGATTTACTTGATTTGTGCCAATTTTTAAAATTGTCAAAATCGTATATGAATCTTTTAAACTTTATTTTTCAGCTTCAATCAGCTATGTATCATCAGGTCTGCCAGGGTTTTATTTCCCATATATTCGCGGAACTCGGCGGTCATTTTTTGAACGATATTGCCCATTAAACAATGGTCAAAAGGACAGATATGATGATCGAGGGGACATTTGGTTTCTTCAAGCTTGCCTTCTATGGCTTCAAAGATGGTCAACAAGTTGAGGTCATACGGTAGGACTTTAAGTGCAAAGCCACCGGTGGGGCCGCGGTTAGAGCTAACAAACCCTTCCTTTACAAGCCGTTGCATCACTTTGGCGACATGGTGCCTGGAAGCTCCCATGCGCTCTGAAATCTTGTTCACATTTAAGCTCTCACCTGATTGGGCAATTAAAACCAGACTGTGAATGGCTATGGACGAAGCTTCGGATATGGTGACTACTCGGGACAAATTGATACAATTTTATGCGTACAAAGGTCGCAAATATTGTTTATAAAAGATTATTTTTTAATACAGAATAAATTTTTGCTGATGTATGAGTCGCTCAGAAGTTATATTTGATTTAAAGCTGTTTTGATTAAATAAGCCAGACCTTATATAATATAACGATTGCGTTAATTATTTATCTACTTTTGCACTTCATTTTTTGAGTCCTTTTTAATTTGTAATATGCAAGAAATCAGAAACATAGCAATTATTGCCCACGTTGACCATGGTAAAACTACCCTGGTTGACCGCATTTTATATCAGTCTAAGCTGTTCAGGGAGAATCAGAATATGGGGGATTTGATCCTCGACAGTAACGATTTGGAGCGGGAGCGGGGTATCACTATTTTATCAAAAAATGTTTCTGTATATTTTAAAGGCTTTAAAATAAACATTATTGACACCCCTGGTCACAGTGATTTTGGTGGTGAAGTTGAGCGTGTACTTAATATGGCAGACGGCGTGTTGCTTTTGGTTGATGCTTTTGAAGGTCCCATGCCGCAGACCCGGTTCGTGCTTCAAAAAGCGCTGGAACTCAATCTGAAACCCATAGTGGTGATTAATAAGGTAGATAAACCAAATTGTGATCCCGAAGGCGTTCAGGAAGCCGTTTTTGAACTGATGTTTAACCTGGATGCTACCGAAGATCAATTGAATTTTCCCACAGTTTTCGGATCGTCAAAACAGGGGTGGATGTCAGATGACTGGCGCAAGCCCACTGAAGATATCACCCATTTGCTGGATGTTATTTTAGAAACTATTCCGGCTCCCGTTTTTCAGCAGGGCAACACTCAGTTGCAGATTACCTCCCTTGATTATTCTTCCTACGTTGGTCGCATTGCGGTGGGCCGCCTTTCCAGAGGGGTATTGCGTTGGGGTATGAATGTATCGCTTATCAAACAGGACGGCCGGGTAGTGAAATCTAAAATCAAGGAATTATATACCTTCGAAGGATTGGGCAAGGAAAAAGCAAAACATGATATTTATCCCGGAGAAATCTGTGCTGTGCTGGGTATTGATGATTTTGAAATCGGCGATACCATTGCTGACTATGAAACACCTGTGGGACTTAAACCACTTCACATTGATGAGCCGACCATGAGTATGCTTTTTACCATCAACAACTCTCCTTTTTATGGGCGTGAAGGTAAATTTGTAACATCCAGGCACATACGTGAACGGCTTTTTAAGGAAATTGAAAAAAACCTGGCTATGCGTGTGGTTGAGACCGGATCTCCGGATTCATTGATGGTTTATGGTCGTGGTATCCTTCACTTGTCTATTCTGGTGGAAACCATGCGTCGCGAAGGGTATGAATTACAACTTGGTCAACCTCAGGTGATTATCAAGCACATCGATGGCGTAGATCATGAACCCATCGAAATGCTAACTGTGCATGTGCCTGAAGTATCCTCAGGAAAAGTTATTGAGCTCGTTAGCCAGCGGCGAGGCGAAATTGTGACCATCGAAACGAAAGGCGATCGCATTCATCTCGAATTTAGCATACCTTCCCGCGGTATTATCGGACTGCGTAATAATGTCCTCACAGCTACCGAAGGTGAAGCCATTATGGCTCACCGTTTTTCAGCCTATGAACCCTGGAGGGGCGAAATTGTCGGTCGCCGCAATGGTTCGCTTATCTCTATGGAAATGGGTCAGGCCATCGCTTACTCTATTGATAAACTTCAGGACAGAGGAACCTTCTTTGTTCATCCCAACGAGGATGTGTATGCGGGTCAGGTCATTGGCGAACACATCCGTCCGGATGATTTGCTGATAAATGTTACCAAAACCAAGAAACTCACCAACGTGCGTGCTTCGGGTACGGATGATAAAATATTTATTACACCTGCGGTTAAGTTTTCCCTGGAGGAAGCCATGGAATACATTGCCAGGGATGAATATCTTGAAGTGACGCCCCGGTCATTGCGTATGCGAAAGATTATACTTGATGAGCATGAGCGCAAACGTTCATCCAAAACTTAATACAGGGCTATGGCCTGATGTTTGATAAAAACTTGAACCCATCTCTACAAAAAAAACTTTCCGAAAATGAAAAAGCACATTCTTTTATTTCTGGTTGGCATTTCGCTGGTATTCAGCGGATGTGAGGTCCTGGACCAGATTTCTCAAACAGCCAGTCTCGCCCGTTGTGAATTCAGGCTAAAAACGGTGGACCAACTCAAACTGGCCGGAGTCAATATACAGCAGGTTAATCAATTGAGCGATCTCAACCTGATGGATGCCGCCCGTATCACCACCGCCATTGCTTCGGGAGGCAGCCTGCCGCTGACTTTTACACTGAATGTGGAAGCCAAAAATCCCAACACTTCCCTGGCTGGAATGAATCGGCTGGATTGGATTCTTTTAATTGATGATATAGAAATGGTGAGTGGTGTGAATGAAGACCGCCTGCAGATCCCGGCCAACGGCGGAACTTCTATCTTGCCTTTGTCTATTGCCGTTAACCTTAAAGAGGCACTTAAAGGTAAAAGTGGAGAAGCCATTGCTAATTTTGGACTGAATCTGGCCGGAGCCGGCAATCGTCCGACACGTATCACACTGAAAGCGAAACCCACGGTTGTGGTGCGCGGGCAGTCCATTGCCTATCCGGGATACATTACCATCAACAACGATTTTACTTCGCGCTAGGTTAAAGCGAAAAAGACAAGATTAGTCCTCAATCTTAACTACTTTTCTTCCTTTAATTTCTCCTTTCAGAATTTTGCTGATATTCCGTGGTAATTCCTCGAGGGTAATCATTTCAGCAATTTTATCAAGGGTGGCAGGTTTCCATTCACGGCTTAATCTTTCCCAGATTTGCCTTCTTAGTGGCATAGGGCAGGTGGCAGAATCGATTCCCAACAGGTTGATGCCGTTCAGGATGAAAGGGAAAACAGTGAGCGGCAATTCATGGGAAGCTGCATTCCCACATACGGCAATATTTCCATGGCGCTGACAGGCCCGGGCAGCGGTAGAGAGGATGTTCCCTCCAACGGTATCAATGGCTCCGGCCCAGCGCGGTCGAAGCAACATTTTTCCTGATAAATCATCAACCTGCTCACGCGGAATAATTTCGGAAGCGCCGAGTGCACTGAAATAATCTTTATCCTGATGCTTTCCAGATGCTGCAATCACAGGGTAACCTGCTTTGGAAAGTATAGCAATGGCCAGACTGCCCAATCCACCTCCGGCACCGGTTACCAATACTGGTCCGTTTTCCGGTCGCTGTCCATTTCTTTCCATCATAGTTAAGGCAAGTCCGGCCGTAAAACCTGCGGTACCCAGCATCATGCTTTCCATGCAGATGAGGCCTTCCGGCAAGGGCATTACCCACGAAGCCGGAACCCTGATGTACTGCCCGAATCCGCCAAAAGTATTCATTCCCAGATCATAACCACAAACCAATACCCTGTCACCGGCCTTAAAACTACCAACGGAAGAAGAAACCACTTCACCACAGGCATCAATGCCGGGGGTGTGGGGATAATGGCGCGTTATGCCCCGGTTGCCACTGGCAGATAAAGCATCCTTGTAATTCAATGAGGAGTATTTGACTTTTATCAGCACTTCATTTTCAGGCAGGGCAGACAAAGGGATTGTTTTAATTTCATAAACAAATTGGCCCTGTTCCTTTTCTTCAGCAACAAGCGCTTTATACCTATCCGACATAATACAAGGTTTTATAATGAACGAATCAGTATTTACTATCTTTTGCTGAGGTATTCTGCCCAGCTCATCTTCAGGTAATCACCATCACCATAAAAATGGAGCAAAGGTAAAAGAACTTCAGGCTTTTGATATCCTTTCATTTTATAAATCCAGTCGCTGCTCTTGTCCAGTAGGACATACGAAGGGTATAGCCGTTCGTTTTTCAGCAAAGCCGAGGCAAGATTATGGGTTGACTTGGCCTTTTCAGGATTCGGGTTTACAAAGTCCTGATCTTTAAAATGAATGGATTCTTTCTGCTCAGCGTTTAACTTTACCGCATAATACTTTTTATTGATGTACTTAACCACTTCGGGGTCGGTGAAGGTTTCCTTATCCATCTTTTTACACCAGCCGCACCAGTCGGTATAGATGTCAATAAAAATCATCTTCGGCTTTTTCTTGTTCAGGGCAACCGCTTCCTCAAAACTAAGCCATTTAATGGAAGCACCAGGTTTTGATTCAGAAGGCTGATTCTGCGCTTTTGCTACCGGAGAAATTAACAGCAGGGAAAATAGGATCAGGAAAAATAGCGGAGGGAATATTTTTTTCATGGTTAATGGATTGCTTTTTTTGACTGCCAAAGATAATTATTTGTGTTGATTTGTTGTAATCGGTGATCGGTGATCAGTGATGGGTGATCAGTGATGGGTGATGAGTTGACCTTTATACGCGAAGCCGCTCAACTATTCTTTCTGCCGATCAATTTCCCGACGTACATCCTTGGTTTTCAGCGTTTCGCGCTTGTCGTAAAGTTTTTTACCCTTAGCAATTGAAATATTCAGCTTGGCCAGCCCTTTTTCATTGATAAACATAGAAGTAGGAATAATGGTCAGGCCTTTTTCGCGGGTTTTAGTGATTATTTTACGCAGTTCGCGGCGGTTCAGCAATAATTTACGGTCACGTTTAGGTTCGTGGTTGGCGTAAGTGCCAAACTTATATTCGCTGATGTGCATATTTCTAACAAAAAGCTCATCACCTATAAAGGCACAAAAAGCATCGGTAAGGTTTGCCTTACCTTCCCTGACCGATTTAATTTCGGTGCCGGTGAGTATTATGCCTGCTGTAAACTCTTCCGTAAGGAAATATTCAAAGCCTGCTCTCTTGTTTTTTATGATGATTCCCGTTGCCATGTATTGATTTGAAGAGGTGCAAAGTTAATTATTTTGAAGAAATGGCAAGCAACGCCCATGGCTTTTCCAACCGGCCGGATAAGTATCGCGGGAATAGCCAGTCACTTTAGTAGGCAGAAGCCGGGAACTGATTAAGTCAGATAAACTGATAACGGTGCGCCAGGGTTATCAATACATAGCACAAAACAAACGCGATTAAAGGGGCAATCAGCCACATGAGAAAAAACTTTCTGACTTCGGTTTTTTTAAAAATATTCTTCGGGCCTAATTTGGCAACCCCAATACCAAGAATTGCCGCTACGTTCAACTGTACCAAAGAAGTTGGAATGCCTTTAGTAACAGACGCCAGCAATAGCAGGCTTGCCGAAACAAAAGAAATAATGATGGCTTCAAATTTGCCGAAAAGGACGATCTCTTTTCCGGTATTTTCAAGAATTTTATTTCCAAAAACGGAACTGCCAATGCCAAAAGCCGGAGCAATCATGAAAACAGCAAACGTCAGCAGCAGATTAAATCCTTTTTCATCAACCACTCCCAACTCGTTGGCTGTCATTGAAGCAATCGGGCCTGCGGCATTGGCTACATTGTTTGCTCCTATTGAGAAAGCCACATATAGTGACATAAATATAATGAGTGTATTCAACACCGGCTTTCTGTTTACATTGCTCGACCTTGAAATGGTAAGTCCCCGTCGCCTCATAGGCCGGTAGATATATTTTCCCATCAGATAACTGATGAAAAATGATATTATAGGAAGAATAAACCAGGCCGGAATAATTTCAGCAAAAAGTTTTTGAGGGTTTCCCTGGTTAAAATAAGTCGCCGCAGCCATTACGGCCAGCACTGTGGACTGGCTAGTGGATTGCGGAATACCTGCCATGTTTGCAATTAACAATGAAATGGCGACAGAAAACAATATGATGGAAACCAGCGGAAGGTTCATCAATCCGGGATCAATAAGATCTTTGCCGATGGTGGTTGCTGTGTGTTTGCCGGCAATAATTGCGCCTAAAAACACCATTATCCCGAAAAGACCAGCAATGGCACTCTTTTTTAGTACTCCCGATCCATAGGCTGCCGAAAAGGCCGGTCCTGTGCCGCTTCCTCCCATGGTAATGGCGAGAAATATTCCTATAATAAAAGGAATTACAAAATATCCGAGAAGTGAAGTAGGTAACATTTTGCTTCGTTAATGCCTTGAAATAAAGCTATTTTTATGCATTCTGGTTTACAAATATAGGACTGAATTCCATGTGAAGAGAATACTTTTGCAATTATTTTAGACAATAGATGAGATAAATGGTTTTTTATAGCCAGGGTTCTCTTAACTTTGTTACATAAGATTAATCTATGCTGATATGAAAAGAAAACTCATTTACGTCTTTCTGACCATTTTAACAGCGGCCATTGTTGCCGGTGTACTCTACCTGAATTCACTTATACCAATAATAACCGGCTATGCCGCCAAAAATCTTGCTTCCGGGGTCTTCATTTCTGGGCGAAATGCAACAGATATTGAGTCTCTGGACCTGAATTTCTCCTTTATTCGCTATACATCAAACGAGGTAGATACAGCCAACAAGCGCGTTATTAGCCGTTTTCTCTGGGGGAAATCAACGGCCATTTACCGCGATGGTTTTGGGTGTACACTGTTTCGCAATGTGGATGAAGAAGCATTGATGAGCACTAAGTTTCCTGAAATTCCTCCTTTACCTTACATGCCGGATACTGCACTCTGGCCTTTGGGAAATATACTGCCGGATTCCTCCACAGATATTCAATTAAAGCAATTACAGCAGATTGCGGATAAACTGGTTGTTCAGCAGTATTATGGTGGTTATGCTTTTTCATTCCTGGTGCTGCATAAAGGGGTTCCGGTAATGGAGAAATACAATCAGGGTATAAATGCGAAAACACGCTTGTTGTCCTGGTCTATGGCCAAGAGCTTTACCTCAGCCTTAACCGGAATTATGGTGAAAGATGGAAAATTAAATATCAATGGTTCTGCGGGAATTTCTGAGTGGCAGGATGATGATCGCAAAAACATCACCATCAATAATTTGCTTCAGATGCAAAGTGGCCTGGAGTGGAATGAAGATTATGGCAACCGATCGGATGTTACCGTGATGCTTCACTGTGAAGCCGATTTTGCCCGCTTTGCCTATGATAAACCGTTGAAGAATGAACCCGGAACGGTATGGTATTATTCATCGGGTACAACCAATATCATCAATCATCTGATGAGAAAAAGTTTTAATAACGATGCCGCCTATTACCGTTTCGCGACAGAGCGCCTGTTTAACAAAATTGGTATGCCCGATGCGGTTTTTGAGGTAGATGCTTCCGGCACTCAGGTAGGTTCATCCTATATTTATGCCACTACCCGTGACTATGCGCGCTTTACCCTGCTCTATCTTCAGGATGGAATTTTTAATGGAGAACGCCTGTTGCCGGAAGGTTGGGTAAAGTATTCGACTATTGCCGCTTCCGACAGCAAAGGCAGATATGGCGCAGGTTTCTGGCTAAACCAGGACAGCGCAATTTCAACTGCCCCGGCCAATATGTACCGCAGTCAGGGTCATGACGGGCAGCGAATATTTATCCTTCCTGATCAGGAACTGGCCATTGTGGTTTTGGGCTATTCACCAAAAAAGACCAACGATATGGATTTTGACAGGCTGATAGAGGATGTGTTAAAGGCAATGGAGTAAGTCCTGACTTGTCCCTCGTCCCGTCTCTAGTCTTTTAGTCTTTGGTCCTGAAGCTTTGGGAAGAAATTCCGTCCGTCTCCCCGTCCCCCGACCCTCTTTTACGTCCTTTCGCGCGTGCTCGACTCAGGCTGGTCATTGAGTTTTTGCGTGAGTCTTTAAATCTGTGGTCAGTGATCTGTGATCTGTGATCAGTAATTTGAAATCCGCAATCCGCAATTTTACCCTGAGCGAAGCCGAAGGGCCGCAATCCGCAATCCGCAATCCGCAATCCGCAATCCGCAATCCGCAATCCGCAATCCGCAATCCGCAATCCGCAATCCGCAATCCGCAATCCGCAATCCGCAATCCGCAATCCGCAATCCGCAATCCG
>JAVEQP010000022.1:30531-34444 GCA_034007585.1 Lentimicrobium sp.
GCAATCCGCAATCCGCAATCCGCAATCCGCAATCCGCAATCCGCAATCCGCAATCCGCAATCCGCAATCCGCAATCCGCAATCCGCAATCCGCAATCCGCAATCCGCAATCCGCAATCCGCAATCCGCAATCCGAAATCCGCAATCTCCCCTTGTCTCCCCGTCTCCTTGTCCCCTGGTCCTGCAATCGTCCCCCGTCCCTCGTCCCTTTACTAAAGTTTCACCGTAACCCCGGCCATGAAATTAATTCCGGCCTGAGGGAAATAGCCGTCTTCCTTTCCATAGCTGCCTTCAGAATAATACCTGTACACCCAGGCATTTGTCTCATATTCAGCATTTAGCAGGTTGTTTACGTTCAGGCTGAATTCAAGTCCGCGGATAAATTTGGGCTCAAGCGACCAGCTTAATCTAAAGTTAGTCACAAAGTAGGGGTCAAGGCTGCGGTCAACCGAGGAAGTATTGTCAATGTATTGTCTTGAAACGTATTTCCCATTCAGCGCGGCTTCAAATCCTTTTGAAAAGGCCCATGACAGCTCGGCACCGGCAGTAGCCGATGGTGAAAAAGCCAGGTTTGTATTTCCGATAGAATCTTTTAGCTGACCGCCGGTATCCCAGTTGTCTACAAATTCCGTAAAGCCGATAATTCTGTTGCGGCTCAACGTAAAGTTGGCAGATGCTTTTAAGGTGCTGCTCAACTGAGCTTCCCCGATCATTTCAATACCAAATCGGAGGGATTTGGGGACATTGGTCATAATTCCTTTGCCAACGTCGTTTATAGCACCGGTAAGTACCAACTGATCGTGATAATACATGTAATAAGCATTAACCGAAGCATTAAACTTATCACTGTTGAAGTGGTATCCCAACTCGGAATCATACAACGTTTCTGACTTAGGCATCGTTCCATCGGGATCAGCATCAGTATAGTTGCTGCGGTTCGGTTCTCTGTTAGCAACGGCAAAGCTCAAATAAAAGCTTTGTTCACGGTTTATCTGATAAAAGACTCCTGCTTTGGGATTAAAAAACAGAAAGTCATGCGTCTGTGTGATGTCGCGTAAATCATCGTCAATCCCTTCAAGGGTGTAAGTTATTCCTCTCAGTTGTAAATCGCCGTAAAGGCTGAGTTTTCGAGCAGCCTGGTACTGAGCTTTGACATAAATGTTCAAATCCTGCTTTTTACCGGTATTTTCATACCAGCGGTGATTGTAACCTGCAGTTTGGGCAAATTCTGCCCAGATTACATTCCCAAAATGTAAACCGTCGTATATATTACCCGATCCGCCGGCCACCAGAACGAGTTTATCGATTGCATAATTCAGCGACCAGGTAAAGCCATAAAAGTGATTATCCAGATTTTTGCGACGGATAAGATCACTGCGGGAAATAAGCACAGAATCATTTCCGG
The DNA here is from genome assembly GCA_034007585.1 of Lentimicrobium sp. Classification (GTDB taxonomy): domain Bacteria; phylum Bacteroidota; class Bacteroidia; order Bacteroidales; family Lentimicrobiaceae; genus Lentimicrobium. Next base: position 31,936 of record JAVEQP010000022.1, read on the forward strand.
GGATAGAAACCGGCTCAATAAGATAATTTTTCAGCTTGGCATTGTCCTTAAATTGTTCGTAATAACCAATTCCCCGCGTATAATGCAAAGCGATATTTCCTGTTAATCCTCCTGAAAGCCGCTGTGAAATCTGAAACTGATAATGATCCTGCTGATAATTGTCATTTTCATTTTCATAAAATTTAGTATTCCCAAGGTAATCAGTGTATTTACCTATTCCATTATAGGTACGGTTGGTATCCAGTATGTTCGACGGAACGCCATCCCATGCCTGGTAAGTAGTTTGTTTGCCTGAAAAGATATTCAGCTTGGCAATGGTGTTCTTGCCGTAAAATCCACCGGAAACATAAAGGGATTTGAGGTCGGCTGTGGCACGGTCAATATAACCATCCGAACTTAACTTTGACAGACGGGCATCCATGGCCCACTTGCCATTGATGAGACCTGTGCCGGTTTCAACAGTATGCTTCCAGGTGTTGAAAGAGCCGTACGCATTGGAAATCAATCCGTAAGCTTCAGATGGGGGAGGAGCGGTCTGAAGATTTACACTGGCTCCGAAGGCGGCTGCCCCGTTGGTGGAAGTGCCAACACCGCGTTGCACCTGTAAACTTCCCAATGAAGATGCGAAATCAGGCATGTTTACAAAAAATACGCCATGCGATTCGGCGTCATTTAACGGAATTCCATTTACGGTAATGTTGATGCGGTTCATATCTGTTCCCCGTATGCGAAAGCTGGTTGGACCCACACCTGTACCGGCATCGGAAGAAACCACCAGACCCGGCATCTGCTCCAGCAAATAGGGAATATCGCGCCCCTGGTTATTTCGTGATATTTCTTTCGCGTTCAGATTTTGATAGGCCACCGGCGTTTTTTCATTGGCCCGTGTAGCGGTAATGATGGTAGTCTCGGTCATTATAGGTGCCGGCTCTAGTGAAATCAGCATCGTTTTGTTTGATGTTAGATCAAACATGCCTTCCCAGGTCTGATAACCCATAAAAGTTACTTTTAACTTGTAATTGCCAGATTTAAGGTCTTTAATTTCGAACATGCCCTGTTGGTCGGAGATGACCCGCACCAGCCGGTTGTTGAGGTTGAGGTGCGCTCCCTGTAATCCAACAAGGGTATGCGCATCAACTACTTTTCCTTTAATGGTCATTTGTGTCATGCCCCAAAAAGGCACGCATACCAGCATTGCCAGTAAAATTCTGAATTTCATAATAATGATTCGTTTTTAGATTAAACCCTGGAAGGTTGAATTGGGTCTTTAACCCTCCGTAATCAAGTTTTCTCTACATCCCTTCGCCGGCATTACCCGGAGCAGGTTCAATGAGTATGATCTCAGCCCGTTTGTTTGGGGCACCCCAATCGGAAATCAGCCGCAAAGATAGTTATTTTTTATTTTGGGGGATTTTAATCTGTGTATATATGGGTAAATTAAATATCAGCCTACATAGCATTTGAATTCTATTATAGACTATGTTTGCCCAAAATACCGGTTAATAAATCTAAATAAAAAGCCAATGAAAAAACTCGTCGTATTCGCATTCATGCTGATTTTTGCTCAAAACGCAATGTCTCAGCAAAATTACATAGTAACCTGGGGCATTTCAGGCTATGACACATTAACCGGCTATACTATTTTGGACCCCGATGAGGATAACGATATTTATTTTGGTTTTGAGTTTCCGTTTTTTGATCATCCATTCGGGTATGTTTCAATGGCTTTGGACGGATACGGCTATTTTGAAGACACGGAGGACTACAACCTAATGATGTATGGAGGTGCATTTGAGATGCATGAATATTCGCGTCTTCCGATATTTAGCCAATGGCGCTACAAGTCCGATTTAGTTGACGGGAGCAAAGTAATTAAAATGGAGTGGCGAAATGTGGGTATTTATGACGATATCTGGAGTTCTAACCCAACAGATCATCGGATTAATTACCAGGTATGGTTCTATGAAAACGGAATTATTGAACTTCATTTCGGTGAGATGGATTTGGAAAATACACCATTCTATAATGAAAGCACCGGTTTTATCTGGTCGGACGGTGAAAGTTATGGCCCCTGGTTGGGTATAAGCAACCTTGATATTACCGAAATGTACTATTTAACCGGAACACTTGACAATATTAGCATTATAACCATGGAAGATAGCCTGGATATTTTTTATGAAGTTCCGGAATTTGGGCGCTATTTCAGGTGGATTCCGAATGAAGTAGTAGCCAATAATAAGATTTTAAAACCGGCGGACAATGATTTTATCATCCGTAACAACCCGGCGGGCGATTATATGGGAATAAGTTTTAAAAACGACTTATTCATTAATTCTGATCTGGAAATTTTCTCCTTAAGCGGAAAGTTGGTTAAGCGCCAAAGGATAAATAAATCCAATGAGCAAATTGATGTTGCCCATCTTTCACCGGGGATTTATCTGATCAATCTAAAAGATAAGAATTCCAGAACGGTTTCGGTGAAATTGATTAAAAAATAATTGACGCCACT
>JAVEQP010000022.1:34544-43264 GCA_034007585.1 Lentimicrobium sp.
AGGAGGCTCATAATTCAACTTGTTGAATGGAAAACCCTTGAGTTTATGAGAAGAAATAAATCGCTTTTAAACTTCAGGATGTAAAACGTTGGGGAGTGGCGTCTACTTTCCTGTCCGCATACACGAACCGGGTAAGAATATTTAAACAACCACTTAAACCCCAATGTTTTATATTACATCGTGAACGGATTCATCAATTATTTTTCAGGCAAACCATAGGTATCTACCACAAAATCGAGGTCCTTATCTCCCCGTCCGCTTAAATTTATCAATATTGACTTTTGAGTTTGTTCCTTCGCTAATTTTAACGCATAAGCCACGGCATGGGCGCTTTCTAATGCAGGAATAATTCCCTCCAACCGACTCAACTCATAAAATGCATCAATGGCCTCTTTGTCATTGGCACTTCCGTAAGTAACCTTACCCATGTCTTTAAGCATGCTGTGTTCCGGCCCAACACCCGGGTAGTCTAATCCGCTGGCTACAGAATATACTGCTGCAGGCTCTCCTTTTTCATCCTGCAAGGTGTAGCATTTAAAGCCGTGGATAATGCCTGGTGTTCCAAATCTCATGGTAGAAGCGTGGTCTCCAACTTCATCAGAGCGACCAGCCGGTTCTACGCCATGAAGCTGACATTCTTCATCATCCAGAAATGCTGAGAATATTCCCATCGCATTGCTTCCTCCACCCACACAAGCAACTACATGATCTGGCAATTCACCAGTCATTTCAAAAAATTGTTCGCGCGCTTCAATGCCTACAATGCGCTGAAAATCACGAACCAACATCGGGAATGGATGGGGACCCACCACTGAGCCAATGCAGTACATTGAATTTTCAGAATCTTCCAGATATGCTCCGAAAGCGGAATCAACCGCTTCTTTCAGCGTTTTTAAACCGTGGGTTACCGGTATAACTGTTGCTCCCAGTATTTTCATTCTTACAACATTAGGGTGCTCCTTTGCCATATCCACTTCGCCCATATGTATTTCGCATTCCAATCCAAAATAGGCGGCAGCGGTAGCCAGTGCAACCCCATGTTGTCCTGCGCCGGTTTCTGCGATGACTTTTTTCTTACCTAAGTACTTGGCAAGCAGCGCTTCGCCCATACAATGGTTTAGCTTATGAGCTCCCGTATGATTTAAATCTTCACGTTTTAAATAAATACGACCTCCATATTTCTCAGATAAGCGAGCGCAATAGTACACAGGCGTTGGACGTCCCTGATAATGTTTGCGGATGCTCCGTAATTCCTGAATAAAATTGTGAGACTTACTTATGGTGTGATAGGCATCGGTTATCTTTTTCATTTCTTCTTCCAAGACAGGTGGAATGAATGCTCCGCCATATTCTTCAAAGAAACCTTCCTTATTGGGATAATTTTTAAAATAATTTTTCATTCGTTGTCTCTTTTAAGATTTTGTTGATTGTTTGTGTTAAAAGAAACAAGAATATGTAGTTTTAGTTTTTAATTAGCGTAAATAGCGCTCTCTCTATGGTTTGATTGCATTGGTTGAGGAGTTTTTCGGCTATAATGAGTACTATTTTGCCGGCTGATCTGTGGTTAATTTCAGAATCCGTCTGCTCCCGTATCAAATCATTGGCTACGCCAATTCTTTCTCCTACTTTGATGGCAGTTTCATAACCCTTTAACGTATTCACCAGTTTTGGTTGATGGCAAAGTGCATAACATTGTGCATTTCCCCGCATATGTTCAACCCGCCCGAAAAGTGGCAGGCAGGCCGGCAGAGCGAGCCACATGAAGTTCTATTTATTGTTGCGCGTTTTTCATTTAAAATCTTCTAATTGATATGAAAATGGAATCTCACTTCTTATCTTTACCACACCATTCTTGATATCGGTGATAAAATAAACTACGAAGTCATTATAAGCTGTGTTGTTTTCTATTGAGTTAAGCACTATTTGCATAACTTCTTTTCCAATGTGATTTTTCAATGAATCAGATTCAGGAAGGTTTTGTCCATTGGTAAGGAAAACTTTCAAATGGTGGCTAATGTCTTGGTCAAATCGACTGACTGTCCATTTGATATTTGCATTTTCAAAGTCATGAAGCTCTTTTAATTCTTCTATAACTTCCTGGGGTTCCCGATTGAATTTTGCCTCCTTATATTTTAGGTCACTTTTAAAGCAGCTTGTCAGTAGAATTGCGATTGTCAAATAGATTAGCCTTTTCATGTCTTTTCGGGTTAGATGAAAACTAACGGTTGGGCGCTTGGCGAAGAAGCGGATTTCGAAGTACAAAATTCCTAAAACTATTCAAAAATAAAAACATTTAGGAATTCCATAATTCGCTATTTGTTTTAGTTAGGTTTATTGCGTTTTTAATACCATAAACTTTGTCAACTAAATTTTGTCTGTTCGTTGTCATTCGTGCTTGTCTTGCCGTGTCGTTTTAGGGTGACCTATAACGGCCGAGGCTAAGCGCTGGCGGGCAGTTTTGAAAATATCTCTTTCCGGCCAGCAGAATTTTCAATAAATGTACAATCTTTCCTCTTGCAACCATGCGCCCGATAGCGTTTTAGCCTTTGTTACCGCCAGGTTTTCTTTCTGTCAGGCAAGTTTTACAGTCTGGTTAAGTAATTCAACATCAAAGCTTACCTTAGCATTCAATGCTTTAAAAACTTTCATAATAGTCTCAAAACGAGCATCTGTAAGGCTGTTCTCGATTTTAGAAATTTGGGCTTTCTTTACCCCAACCAACTGCCCAAGTTCTTCTTGCGTTAAATTTCGTTCTTTCCTTGCTTGCTTAATTGCTTCTCCAAGCATGTCAAGCCGTAATTCATTATCAAATGCTTCACGTTTTGGAGTGCCAGGTTTTCCGATATGTTTATCGATGACTTCGTCCAAACTGACTGTTTTTAAGGGTTTATCTTTCATTGTTTTTCCTTTCAAAATAAAGTTTCCTGATTTTCTCTGCTTTTTCCAGTTCAGCAACTGGAGTTTTATCTGTCTTTTTAATTAATCCGTGGGTTGAGATAACAACTGTTTCTTTCTTGCCAGTTTTGTCCCAGAACGCCAAAAGTCTAAAATGAGTTCTGTTAAACAAGGTCCTGAACTCCCAGATTTCATTCTTCAACTTTCTGAAAAGCTCTTTGCCATTCGAAAGTCTTGCCTTTTGAATGTTGTAGATTACTTTATCTCTTGCTTTTTCTTCAAGGCTGTCTAAAAACTCAGATGCTTCTTCCAGCAACTTAACTTGAAATTTTTCAGTCATTTTGTAAAAGCTTATGCAAAGATAAATGTTTCTTTATTAGGAAACAATATTATTTTTTAGGTTTTATAAACTTGCAGGTAACGAGCGAATATACCCAACATTGCGTATATCCGACTTATATAGCCTTGTAAGGCTTAAATTAAGATCGGATACTTTATACAAATATAAGAAAGAATTAGATATCCATCCGATCCAACGAACTTCTTACTCACTCCGTAGGATTCAAGAAACGCAAACGAATGGGATGAGCGCCAACCATCACTTACAGAACGAGAATGCCTAAATCCAAATCCATCTGAACCCATAGCAAAGTCCATCCTTTTGCGCACTTCCCCGCATTTGTTCAACCCGCCCGAAAATTGGCAGGCTAGCCGGGACTTCATGCCGGGGCGTTTGTGTGCCATTTGAAGTCCTATTTATTGGCAGTAGTTTTTATGTAATCTGTTTTGATAATTATATCTATTCCTTTTTCATAAGCAGTGGGTGTGAAATTGAATTCCTTTTCAAATTTTCCGCTATCAAAAATGTAATCCCGGTCATATTGATAGAGCATTTCAACACTTTCTCTCATAATAGGATTAAACAAACCAAGAATCCGTACCAAAAATTTCGGTGCTACCTGATATTTTGGTTTTACATCTAATTTTTGAGCAATTTTTTCTATCCATTGTTTACCAGTTAAAGGATTGGATGCAGTAGGTAAGTGCCAAACTTGTCCATAAGCAGAATCCGTATTTCCCAAAATAGCCGTCGCTTTACCCGCGTCGACCGTAAATGTGAATGAGTGTTGATAATTAACGCTCTCCAACCAATTTGCTTTTTTATTTTTACTCAAAGTTTTAAGAACGGTTTCTGTAAGTACACTGGCACTACGAATTGAAGGTCCATAAAAATCCGCTGATCGGGCTATCAATGCTTTTAGGTTTCCAGCGTTGATTTCGTCTATGATCATTTGAGCGATTTTAGCCCTTGTCTTTCCTTTTTTGCCTGGAGGATTTATTGGCGTTTCCTCGGTCATGCCATTCAGATGGTCCTTGTCATACATATAGATGTTATCGAAAAAAACCAATTTGCATTTTTCATTTTTGCAGACAGAAATCAAATCTCGTATGAATTTAGGCCATAATTCCTCCCACACTTTATGATTGTATGGAAACCCAACGGTTACATAAACTACGTCAGAACCCTTTACCGCTTTCTCTAATTCATTGTAACTTGTGATATCTGCGGGAAGTAATTTATCGGTCGGGTTCACTCTTTTAGGATTTCTACTGACCAATCTTATATCTGTTGTATATTCAGTAAGTGCTTTAGCCAATTCAATTCCGATTGCTCCTCCTGAACCTATAATTGTTTGCATTTCTCTTTTCTTTTAAATTATCACCAACGTTAAGGCTTTTGTCCGCCATTCCCCGGACAATAGGAGGATATACAACACTCAAAAGCGGAAATTGTGCGTAGCTTTCTCCACTTTCGTATATATTTCTGCAACGAATTTAGAGAATAATTCAATTATAATATATGACAAGTCGTCAAATGGAGATTTGTTTTTGAAGACTTTTAGCCGTAACGGAAAACAGCAAATTGCTTGGCTGTCGCGGTGTGCAGCCTTTGCGGCCTGCTCTTTGGTACATGCGGGAGACAAACGTCTCAAAATCGCATCTATCCTGCCGTGAAATTTACAGAATGATGTGTGTTCGGCTTTTTATACTATTTGCATTTGTTTGTCATTTATTCTTACATTAAATTGAATATCAGCCTTTAATGCACTAAAAACTTTCATAATGGTCTCAATCGTGGCACTATTAGCGTGATTTTCTAGTTTAGAGATTTGGGATTTATTTACCCCAATGGCTTTTCCTAATTCTTCCTGGGTCAGATTCTGCGCTTTTCGGGTTGCTTTTATCATTCGACCCAAAAGTTCCATTTTCAACTCATATTCATAGGTATCACGTTCCGGTGAGCCTTTTTTGCCTATGTATTTATCTTCCATTTCTGACATGGTGTACTGTTTCATCGCCTACTGTTGTTTTTGTTGTTAAAATACTCCTTACGTATCCTTTCGGCACGAGCTATTTCACTTTTTGGTGTTTTAGCAGTTTTTTTAATGAATCCTTTGGTTGCCAAAACCAATGTTTCCACTTTTTCGGTTTTATCCCAAAATGCAAGAACCCGAATATGTTTCTCTGAAAACTTAGTCCTGAACTCCCAGATATTTTGGTTTAATTTTTTAAAAAGTTCAGGGTCATTTGTTTGCTCCGCTACACGAACATTGTACATTACTTTCTTTTGAGATTTCTTGTCCAATGTTTGCATAAAGTTGTCGGCTTCCTCCAAAAATATGGTTTCAAAGAACTGCATCTATTTATTTTGTGTTTGTTTCTGCAAAGATACAAAAAAATGTTTCAATATATAGCAACTTTTTACAGCGATGTTTTCCAAGCTTGGCTACAACTTGTTTACTTGTACACCTTCCTAACCCAAAAGGCACACATACAACCCCCTAAACCGGAGGAAATGCACAGCTTTCTCCATTTTAGATGGTGTAAATCTGCAACGAATTTAGAGAATAATTTATTTTTGAAATACATGACAAGTCATCATGTGGCGATTCAAATTTTTTGAAGGTTTTTCCCGAAATGCCTGGTGTCTATGATTAGGTGTGGTTTTCGAGATTAACATACTGTCAAGTTACATGATGTTGAAAAGTGGCAAGAGGCTAATTGTCTAATATCTTTGTTATCTCGCCAATAAACTTTTGAGAAACAGGATATAAGCGCATGACTGTTTCTTCATCGAAATCGTAGAAATCATTATAATCACCTTTGTGTCTTTTTTCGAATAGCTCTGTAAAATGCTTTGCTAAATCTCTGTCAAAAATGCCTGTTTTAACAAAGTATTCTCCAAATTTCTGGCGGACACCTGAGTGACTCGAAACATCAATTTTATCTTTTGCCAACAAAGCACTAACAGCATAAAAGCAAGCATAATACATTCTGTTTATCGCTGTGTTCCAAAATCTGTTTTCAATGAGTACGCAAACTTCTCCAATGGTTTCATTTGCACGCTGGATCCGATATTTTATGTAATCTTCAGGTGTATAATCTGTCATAAAAGCTTTCCCTCTCTCATTACATTTTGATAGAATGGTGTAACCTTATATTTTGAATTCCATTCTTTCTCGGTATAAATCATTGGACTTATTACTTCTCCAATATCGAATTCGAGGTCGTAAAGCGGATAGCTTATTTCTCTTTCAACTTCTGTTGAAATATCGTCTATGTTGAGTAGAATCAATAAATCCCAGTCTGAATCATCTTTTGCAGTGCCTCGTGAGCGAGAACCATAAAGATAAATCTTTGCCGAAGGCTCTTTGTCTTTAATAATCCTCTTAATCTGATTTAATATTTTAGTTTCAGAAGTTTTCATACTCCAAATATAGGCAAAAATCTCTTTTTAACGAGTAATCTGCTCAAATTTCAGAAATACAATTCTGGGCAACACGTAAATTAAGCATGCCAAAATCATATTATATCCCTCATTATGAGTGTATAAGCATGCAAATGTCCTAATTGTTTCGATTCACAAACGTTTTCCCTTCCCTCATCGGGAAATATTCCATTCCATTTTTAGTCTCAAGAGTGACTTCTTCACCTTTGTACTTAAGTTTACAGATACCTCCTTTTTTGGAATAAACCCTTACGTATATAAGCTCGCTTGATGCCCATTTCATATCAATAGCGAATCCATAATTAAGTACAGCGAAAACCTGGTTGTATATTTATGAGTGCTCATTCTTTTTTAAATATTTGATGACGAAAGGCAGTATGGTTAATTTGGAATTTTTCTAAAACCAGCAACATTACTTCTCATACCTTTATTTTGCCTCCCCAATTCTTTCTCCCATTCTAACCCCGGTTTCATAACCCTTTAACGTATTCATCAATAAGTCGTCATCGATGCGAATTCTATTTTTTTCAAACAGCAACACTACCGTGGAGCCTCCGAATTTGAAATATCCTTTCTCTTCCCCTTTATTTACAATACTTCCGGTATAAGTTTGTACGATGCTTCCCACCAGGGTTGCACCAACTTCGGCCACGACAACATCTCCAAACAAAGGGTTTGTAACGATGGTAAATTCCCTTTTGTTCAGGCAGAATATTTCAGTCATTTCGCGCAAAGCAAGTGGGTTAACAGAATAATAATCACCATCAATCCGGGTGATGGGTGATGCAATTCCGCTCATGGAAAAATGGAAACGGTGGTAATCCGGAGGGGCAAGCCGCAAAATCACCAGGGTGCCATCAAGGTAATTTTGAGCAAGGCCGGCATGGTTCAAAAATGATAAAACATCGAAGCGGTGTCCTTTGATGATAAAGTCGCTGTTTCTGACGTCGGCATAGGCCAATAATTTTCCATCGGCAGGCGACACCGCAACCGTTGAGTTGGTATCCACCGGTCTTGCATTGTCCTTTAGTTTCCGGGTAAAGAAATCATTGAAAGAGCTGAACTCCTGTTTTTCAAACGAGCTCCTGTCGATATCAAATTCTTCAATAAAGGGTTGAATCTTTTTGGTGGATGAAGGACGATCCATCCTATTGCCATAAATAGACGAAACCAGCTTTCTTTTTGCCAGCGTCCACAAGGTTGCTTCGCCAACCGGATTACTATACAGCCAAACCAACAACTTTTCTGCAGCCACTTTTTCCGTTTTTAACGTCCCACTTTCCCTATCGTAGTATTGGATGGGACTTTGTGACGGCAACGGATAAAAAGCAAGTATGGATATAACGACCAGCAACAACAAAATAACACCCCACCATTTTTTAGTTTTTGTAATTTTCATCGTTGCTTTTTTGTTTTTGCTTTTTTAATTCTTGTCATTAGACAATGTGTATGTGCCGGATTTTTACGTTTGTAGTGTTGCCACACGTTTTTATTCTATAATAATTATTCCGCCATCAATCTCTTCTTTGCTCGGTTTTTCAAACCAACTTTCCATAAATTCGAAATTTTCTTTAGTTACTTCAAATTCGAAAGTAGTTCCTTTTTCGTTATTCCGCTTCATTATTCTTTTCAGCCGGGTTTCTTTTGAAATGTCCAGAAAATGAGTTTTCATTTTAAATCCATTCGACTTGGCAAATTTTCTAAATTTTCCTCTATGCTCAAACTTTGATAATCCTAAGTCCAGAATAGAATCCGTATTTGAATTTTCCAATTGTTGGACTAATTCCATAATCATTTCCTCCGCTCTGTCAATTCTCTCCAGAAACCATTCCAACCCGTCATTTGGTTTCTTGTCGGCAAGAAATAGCGTTTTATTCCACTTGTCAATTGAAAAGATTATTCCGTTAGTTTGCTTTTTTAATTCTGTTGAATATGTCGTTTTTCCAGAACCTGTATTTCCAACTATCAGGTGTATCATTTCGTTTTGTTTTATAAGGTGTGACTATCGGTTGACAATGTGGGCAGTAAGAGATTG
>JAVEQP010000121.1:0-9168 GCA_034007585.1 Lentimicrobium sp.
CAAAATGAAATGCTTGTTCCAAAGATAAGGTTTAGAAGATATACCTTACACCAAGTTGGAGTTGCCAAACCTGAGTGTAATTATAATTGAAGTCATAAGTTTTAGTGGGATACTCCCCTTTAACCTTTACCATTGAGTAGCTAGGAACGTTATCTGCATCCTTGCCTTCATACTTTAAAATTTGACCATTGTTCGATCCAAAATTTGTTTGGAAAACGCCCCATTCGCTGTTGAGGATGTTTCCAAAGTTTAAGCAGTCAAGGCTAAATTGCAAGGTGTTTCTTCTTCCAGCCACGTTAAAATAATACTCGCGTGCAATACGTAAGTCGAACCTGTTTACCCAGGGAGCACGTGCAGCATAGGCCTCAGCGTATTCACCTTTATGGTTGCTCAGGTATTTGTCCTGGTCTAAGAATTTGAAGAAAGCATCTTCATCTTCCGGGGTAACAAATTTAATATCACCTTTTCCTTTTGGTATATAAATCAAATCAGATGCCATACCATCACCATTCATGTCATTGGTATATGTAAAGCTATTCCCGTAAGGGGTAAATCCGGAATAGAAAAGGTTAACCATTGTAGCAGACTTTAAAGAATTGCTTGCCCATGGAATTTTATATGCAACAGAAGCAATAACTTTTGATGGAACAACATATTGTGAACGTTGAGCCAAAGGAAGATGAGGACCATCAATTTGGATGAGGCCTGTATAAGCAGATGCTGCGTTGCTACCCGGCATACCCGTAATTTCTGTTGATTCGGTATAGGTGTAAGCAAACATCAGATGCAGATCTTTTACCGGTTCTGCGAAGATAGAGATGTTACCAATTAAGCCGTATCCATCACTATTATTGGCCAGAACATATGCATTCTTTCCATTGTAAGTCAAATCAGCTTTAGCAGGATAAATATACCTGTCATCCGAACCGCTGAAGCGATTCCAGGTATCATCTGGTTGCTTAAGGTCGTAATTTTGTAGCATTACCCCATTAATGGTTTTGGTATATATACCTTCCACTGTCACAGATAATGGGAATGTAACTGGAATTTCATAATCTAAAGCCAGTGAAGTTTTCCATGCCTGAGGCATTTTAAAGTCAGGATCGATAGCGTTGATATCACGTGGAAGTGCGCCATCTTCTGGTGAAATGGTGTTTTGCAAGCCTAATACCTCAATCATTTGATTTACATCCGTAATCATTTGACCGGCAAGTAAAGCTAATTTTGGATCTGCACTGGTGACCATGCCATCAGCATCATACTTTGTTACTGCAGCATAACTGCCTTGTACCATACCCGAGTTGGTAGGCATATTGGTGAAAAACACCAAAGGCAATCTTCCGGCAAACAAGCCCGTTCCACCGCGTAGTTTCAAACGTTGATCACCCATTACATCCCAGGTAAAACCAACCCGGGGTGAAACCTGAACTTTTGCTGTAGGCCATTCACCGGTATCAAGTTTTTTTCCGCCAAAGTCCAAAGCACTGATAGCATTGTTGCTGATAATATTATCCTCATATATCAGATAATCAGCACGTATGCCATAAGATAATTTGAAATCTGTATTAACGCTCCACTCATCCTGAGCATAGATACCAAACTGGTTGAATGCAACTTCAGCAGCCGGGTTTTTCTCTCCATCATAACCGTAAGTTACCGCAAAATCTCTTGGGGCAGCCTGATTCAGGAAATCATCAAGGCTTGCATAACGGTAGTAACCGGTTCCGTTACGCATATAAGAGTTGTTTGCCATTTGATGCTCAAAACTTGCCCCGACGGTGATTTTATGATTGTTTAAATAAAAGTTTACGTTATCAACAATGTTAAAAATTTTGTTATTTACGCCATTGTTCCAGGTAAACAATTCATAACCTGCTGACATGTAAGGCTCAAGAATCTGAGTGCCATCATCATTAACGCCATTCATGATATCGATAAATGGGAATGGTTTGGAGTCGGTCCCACGCATATCAGTAATTTTCGTATAGGTAGCCAGAAACTGGTTTGAAACCTTATTAGAAAAACGGCTGTTCAAATCAAGAGCAATGGAGTTAACGGAATTGTCTTGTGAATATATAGAGTTAGAGAAAGCCATTGAATATTGTGAAATTCTGTCCATTGATCTGTTACGGAAACCAGCATCTGTTGAGTTCCCGTTTGTTTGAAACCAGGCTTGATTTTTAGTGTAGTTGTATCTCACACTCAATTTGTTTGACCTGTTGATGTTCCAGTCGATGCGGGCCATAAGTTTTTTGTTGCTCTCATCTGCCGGGTAATCAGTGTATGAACCCGGATCATAGCCATATTTCGAAATCAGGTGTTGTTTAACCAATTCCATATCAGCTGTGCTGGTGCGTGAAAGCATGAGATCAGTGTTTGCAACGCCATCTTCAGAAGGCCTCCAGGTAACTACCTGGCCAGGGTTTAATTCGTATTCACCATTCACAAAAAAGAACAGCTTGTTTTTAATGATCGGACCACCCAGGGTGAGACCGTAGGTTTTGGTAGACGCGGCATCGCGTTCTCCAAAATCAACATCACCGATCTTGTTACCGCGCATATCCTGATTTTTGAGGTAGGTATAGGCAGATCCTTTGAACAAGTTGGTTCCCGATTTTGTAATGGCATTGATACCACCACCTATGAAATTGGTTTGGCGGATATCAAAAGGAGCAACTACAACCTGAACTTCTTCAATAGCATCCAATGAAATAGGGTTGCCTCCTCCAGGGAGGTTGGAGCTCAATCCGAAGTTGTTGTTAAAGTTAGCACCATCCACAGTGAAGTTGGTAGATCTTCCATCGCCACCGGCAAAACTCATACCATTGGCATAAGGTGAAAGACGAGTAACATCCTGAATGCCCCGGCTGATGGTGGGCATCATGGTTAACTGTTGGTTTGAAATATTGGTGGAGGCACCTGTTTTATCAGTTTGGAAAGCAGATGCTTTCTTGCCCACTACCATAACTTCACCCAGTTCAAGCGATCCTTCTTTTAAAACAGCATTCAGATTAAAAGTTTGCCCCAGGAACAAAGTGATGTCTGAATAGGTTTCTTTAGAATAACCTACGTAAGATACTTCCACGACATATGGCCCACCAGCTCTCATACCGGGAAGGTTAAACTGACCTTCAGTATTGGTGATGGTTCCATATTGTGTTCCGGACGGCTGGTGAGTGGCAATAACAGTGGCTCCGGGGAGCGATACTTTGTTATTGTCAGTTACACGGCCATTCATACCCGAGGTAGTAACCTGGGCAGTTGCAAGCGAAGTAATGAAAATTGCGGCTGTGATAAGCAGGGCAAACCTGCCTGCAGCACGCATCCATTGGTTTGTTTGTTTCATTGAGGTGTTGTTTTGGTTAATAAATAAATGAATAATTGTTTTTCGTGTGGTCTTTTTGTGCCTTTATTGCCGGCAAAATTAAACGTTTTATCAGGTATTAAAAATTTCTCATTCAAAGTAATCGTCAGTGCAACCAAAATTATGTACCCGTTTCTGAAGCATAGCGACGAATCAAACGCAGTTTATGAGAATATTTCCCCAGGCCGCGGTCAAATATTCCATGGTGATCCAGGGGATCCATCCTCACCTCTCCCGATGCGTGAATAATGCTGCCTGAGCCGGTAATAAGTCCGGTATGCACTATATTGCCTTCTTCATCGTCGAAAAAGGCTACATCGCCTGCCCTGGATTCTGCAATAAGGCTCACCAGTTGCCCTTGCAAAGCCTGATCGCGGGCATCACGCCTGAGCGCTATCCCAAACAAACCAAACAAAAGCTGAATAAGACCTGAACAATCCACCCCAAATGGTGAGCGCCCCCCCCACAGATAAGGCGCTTTTAACCAGCCAATAGCCAAATCATTCATTTCTGATGCATTAAATGGTTTTGGTGAAGCGGAAAGCCCTTCAAGCAGAGCATAGGTACCTTCCGGGCCGGCAAAGCCACCTGAGGAGAGTGTATAAAGTTTACTTCCCATGGTTAAAAGTAATGGGGGTTTGCCGGAGGCACCAATACCTGCCACCGGCGAGATTACCAACTCATAGCTGCTTTGCATGAGCACTTCAAGAGTCTCGTTACTCAACAGAGTGATCTGCTTTTGATGACACCAACCCGAATAACTGTCATGAATCGTGCGAACATATAGCCATGCCCCCTGTTGATCAATCAGTTCGAACATATCGCCAAACAACAACTGATTGACCATTTCAGCGGTTTCAACCGGTTTTGACCTAAGGGTCACAAGAGAGAGGAAACATATACCGCCTGTCATGCCTTTTCCAGATTTGAGGCAAATATATTGAATTAATCGGAGGCTCTTTTAAGAAGTAATCAACAGTTTTGTATTAATTGTTGAAAACTTTCTAACCACACGACTGTTTTTCACTAATTGGCACTGATAATCAAAAAGATAAAATCATTACCTGCTTTTTATTCCGACCGATAACTCAGAATGCAAAAATCATTTTTTGAATTTTACTGAATTGATAGTTACTTTGTATTGTATTTACATTGCATAATTTACCTTAAATATGAATAAATTCCTAAACTGGTTGCGCAATCATTATGATGTTGCAGGCAAAGGATTGCTTTTTGCCGGTGTAATTGTCCTGCTGATTGCCATTTTTCCACGCGAAGGCAAGTTTCGATATGAATATCAACGTGGGAAAGCCTGGCAGCACGATGATCTGATCGCACCGGTGGATTTTGGTATTTTAAAAACTCAGGAAGAGCTGAATCAGGAAAAAGCACTGGCATTAAAGGATTCCAGACCCTACTTCAGCAGACTGAATGGGATAAAGACTCAACAAAGTCATAATTTTGAAATAGCATTCAACAATGCGTGGGATGCCCGCTTCGGGCTATCCTCAGGAGAAGATGCAATACGCCTGGCTCACTTAAATGCCGGCCTACAGATTCTGGATACCCTCTTTAGCCGGGGCATCATCGGCTTAACCAATGAAACCGAAAGTAAACCTCCTGATTTTGAAGTCTTTGTTGTGGAAGGAAATACTGCATTCCGGGTGCCGCTTTCGCGGATGTACACCATAGCCGAAGCCGGAAGATTTATTTCCGATCAACTCAATACAATCCAAATTAAGCAATCGTCATTATTGCGTGATTTACTGATGAATGCTTTGCGACAAAACATTGTGTTTGATGCCCAGAATACCCGACGCGCCGAAGAGGCTCTGGTAAGCGATATTCCGGTAATGCGCGGCATGGTACAGGCGGGTGAAAAGGTAATTACAAGGGGAGAAATAGTGAATGGGGAAAGCTTTCGGGTGCTCGAATCGTTAAGGGCCGACTATGAAAGCCGGTTGGGGGAATCTTTCAAATACAATTATGTACTCACGGGGCAGTCCATGCTGATTGCCATCACCATGATAGCTTTTATTCTATTCATGATTTCCTTCCGTCGTGACATTTTTGCCGAAAACAAGAAACTGATCATGCTGCTGCTTGTAATCCTGGTGATGGTATCCAGCGCAGCTTATACCATTCGTGTTAATCCGGCCCTGCTGCCGCTACTTCCCTTCGCGCTGGTTCCCATTGTAATCAGGGTATTTTTCGATACCCGTCTGGCCTTTTTTGTACATGTGGTTACCCTGATACTCACCGGGTTTATGGTGCCCAATGGTTTTGAATTCCTGTTTCAGCAACTTATAGCCGGTATCATTGCCATTATCAGCGTGGCGGAATTGCGTAAGCGTTCCCAGTTCTTCCTCACTGCCCTTGCCATATTTATTACGTATGTGATCGTATATATTGGCATGCTGCTCATTCAGGATGGCAGCCTGATCAACATTCGACCCGACAGATTCCTGCTTTATGGGGGCAGCGCCATGTTTACTTTGTTTTCCTATCCCTTGATTTTCCTGTTTGAGAAACTTTTTAGTCAGGTAACAGATGTCACACTGATGGAATTATCAGACACCAACAGTCCGCTGTTGCGGAAGCTTTCGCTGCATGCTCCGGGTACTTTTCAGCACTCTATGCAGGTGGCCAACATTGGGGAGGCCGCCATTTATGAAATCGGTGGAAACACGCTGCTTATCAGGGCTGGAGCACTTTATCACGATATTGGAAAAATGGACATGCCTATGTATTTTATTGAAAATCAGACGACAGGAATTAATCCCCACGACGAGCTGGGCTATGAAGAGAGTGCGCGCATCATTATCGGGCATGTAACGAAAGGGATTGAAATGGCTAAAAAACATAAACTACCTGAAATACTTATCGATTTTATCCGCACCCATCATGGCACCCGGGTAGCTGAGTACTTTTACAACAGGCAGCGCATTGAATTCCCTGAAAAAGAGGCCGATGACAAGGATTTCCGTTATCCGGGACCTCTCCCCTATTCAAAGGAAACCAGCGTGCTGATGATGGCCGATTCAGTTGAAGCCGCCTCCCGAAGCCTGGAACATCACACCATTGAATCGATAGATACCCTGGTAGAATCTATTATCGACCGGCAGATAGAGAAACAGCAATTTGTAAATGCCGAACTCACCCTCAAAGACATTACCAAAATAAAAAAGATACTCAAAAAGAAACTGATGAGTATCTATCACGTAAGAATAGCTTATCCGGAGGCTTTAAACTAATCGTGCGGAGTCTGGGCGCAACTTTGCGGCGAAGCACAGCGGAGTCAGGGCGCGACTTTGAGTACATGCCAGTCACCTAACATTGATCTAAAGTGAATACAGTCAGCTTCTTATGGAATTAATAACTATACGTAATATGTAGATAGAACTCCTCAAAAAGCTTAATACATTTCACATTTAATCTTGTGACAATATTAAAAACGCATAAGGGCCAATGGATACAGAAGCCTGACAGGGCATACCATCCTTTTCGCCCTCTACGGCTTCGGGTTCGCCGGTAAAATTATTGGTAAATTCATCATCGTAACCTTTCCAGTCACTGTTAAATCTGACTTTCCATTTACCCGCAGCGGGGAATCCAATTACATATTGATCAAAAGTTGCATCTCTAAAATTGGCTACAACCATCACGCTATCCTTACTGCCACCTTCACTCCAACGGTGATAGGCGAGAATTTTATCCTGATTGTTTACATGATGAACGTGCAGGTTTTGTCCAGTTAGTCCGCGCGTGGTTCCGGTTTGATTGCGCCGCAGCGAAATGAGCGTGCCATAAAGTTCCAGCAACCCTTCGTATTTATCAGCCAGGTTCCAGTCGAGTGGGTCCCGGTCATGAAACCATCGATCCTCCAGAAACCCCTGCCCCTGAAAGAGCATTGGAATACCAGGTGAAGTAAATAGCAGGGCGGCAGCCAAAACAGAACGCTTACGAGCGAACCAACTGTCTGCTTCACCCGGAGAAATAATTTCCGGTATCCTGGACTTCCCTTCAGCGATATCATCATGGGCTTCGGTATAAATTACCCGGCCAAATGCATCCTCACCAATTCGCTTTTCCATCACATCAACAAGGGCTTGCATATCGCGGTCATCGTCATTTACAGCAGCGATACAATTACGCACTGCTGCCACATAACCAATGTCAACCTGCGATCCAAAACCTGCTCCTCCATCACCGGTAGCTTTTGTAATCCAGGCATTGTTCCACAAGTCTTCAGCAATGGTTATTTTATTTAAATATTTATCTTTCAATTCATTATTTATCCATTGTAAAAATACCCAACCTTCCTCCAGATCAGCTCCCGGGTCATTGTCAGAACCATGCACATTGCGGATATAAGATGTAGCATCAAAACGGAAACCATCAACATGGTATTCCTCCACCCATATCATTGCATTATCGCGAAGGTATTGACGAACTTCTTCCCTTCCGTAATCAGGGCGGGTATTTCCCCAGGGCGTTTCTGCACGCCAGTCATTGTAAAAATAGATACCGCCGCCTTCATTTTCATACCATCCATCAAAACGCCACAAATCTATATCCTGCGGCCCAATATGGTTATATACCACATCCAGAATTACAGCAATGTCATGCATGTGAGCTTCTTTCACGAATGTTTTAAAATCGTGAGGCGTGCCATAAACCGATTCTACCGCGAATATATGGGCAGGATTATATCCCCAGGAGTAATCTCCGGGAAATTCAGCGGGGGGCATGATTTCGATGGCATTGATGCCAAGCTTTTTCAGATGAGGAATTTTTTGCATTACAGATTTGAAGTTGCCCGGCATATCACGCTTAGGTGAATTAAAGGTACCCACATGAATTTCATAAATGACCAATTCATTCCACGATGAAACAGTATAAGAGTCACCTTCCCAATCAAAATCACGATTGGCAATAACTCCATTGCCGGCTGAATTGGTCAATTGGCGAACATAGGGGTCATTTTTAATGAATTCCTGACCATTACTATGAATCACAAACTTGTATTCATCCCCTGCTTTGGCCCCTTCAACCATACCGTACCAATAGCCCTTATCCTCAGCTTCCATAAAATGCTGACTTTTATTCCAATCGTTAAAAGAGCCGGTAACCAAAACCTTTTCGGCATTGGGCGCCCAAACCCTAAAGGCAACGCCATTATTCACAACAATGGCACCCATTCCCTCTACTTTCTTAAGTACGCTATTTTTCATGTACGTGTGTTTTGATGAGAAACCACCTGAAAAGCATGCCATATTTTAAAATCTATGGAAACACTCAGTCAATCAGTCGTTTTGTATAATGCATTGATTATATGAAAACCGATTAAATGTGAATAAATGAACCATTTCTGTCCGGTGTTTGCGCAATTTTATCCACAGGAGAGGAATGTATAATCCAATTATTTTTAATTGCCGGTCAGAAACTCGATGACAATTCCTTATTAAACCAATAAGTTTTCGGCATTATTAAAACATCAATCCATTTCCCAAAAGTTCATATACAACCCATTAAAATCACCCATGGCATATTGCTAATCAAAAATGGCACTATACAACTATTATAGCCCATTGAATGGAAGTAGATTGGCATTGATATTCAGGTTTCCCGGACTAAATTTTGCAAATGCTTTATATAAATACTTAAAAATCTAAAAAATGAGAATATTGGAAATAATAATGGCCATTCTTATTCCACCGGTAGGTGTGGCATTAAGATATGGGCTCTCCCGTGAATTTTGGATCAACTTTTTACTGACCTTACTCGGATATATTCCGGGAATA
>JAVEQP010000122.1:0-9147 GCA_034007585.1 Lentimicrobium sp.
CGCAAAGTACGGCATCCATATGGGATTTAAACAGCAATTTTTCCGTATTGATCAGGCCATTCATCAAAACTTCAATATCCTGGTGTCTGGCAGAGATATGATCGGGCAGTGGTTCACTTGTATTGCGGTCGTGCTCACCCACGAAGCCCCCTTTCTTTCGGTAGCCGGTTTCTATAAATCGTGGATTTTCAATAACAATTTGTTGTAAACGCAGCAATTCTTCCTGGCTCAAATCTCTGGCACCCGCCTGCCCGATGGCATTTCCCCAATTCGCAGCACGTTTACTTTTAGGGCTTTCGCCCTCAATGGTAAAGGATGCTTTGGAGTCTTTCAACAATAAAAATGCCGATGCACGCTGCAATAGATCTTTCCTGATGCCTGTGAGATAGCGGTCCTTTTGTACTGCCAGGTTTTGATCTATATAATTCTCCAGCTTGGGAGTTTTGAATATAAGCGGGCAAAAATCAACCGTGCCTGGGAGATTATTGATGATACGATGTCGTGAAGAATTATAACCACCCGAAATGGCATACTGAAGTTTCTCATCGACCAGCGGCACATAATTTTTGATACCAAGATCCTTTATGGGCAATTGCTTCTTCATCAGCCATTCGTATAAAAACCATATTTTTCGTGAACTTTGCCCCGTTGGCTCTTCACTGACCAAAGACAGCACTTCCTGCACAGGTAGTTTCTCGAATAGTTTTTTGAAAAACAGCAGATTAATTCCTTCATATTTGAGTGCAAAAGCGATCTGCCTGTACAGCGTTTCTTCAGGTTGGTGCCTTGGTGTTAAAACTTTCCACTGTTCATTCTCGTACTGTCGGGTTTTCTTGCTGATCAATGCAACACTTTGAGGAATACACATTTTAAGATCGAATATGTCTATAAGAGTTGCATATCCGACAATATTTCCTGGTTCTGGAAGTGGTCTGCCGTGAAAAACAGGTAATTCTTGTGAAAATTGGGTAAGTTTTTCCATAGGTCATGAAAAATAGGTATTCAAAAGTAGATGAAATTTGGGTATAAAATGTGAAAAACAGGTAAAATTTATCTTTTTTGTGAAAATCAGGTATTGGCACACGCCAGTGTGGGAATGTGGCAGATTATGGAAAAAGCCATACGCGGTTGAAACAAACCTCAAGGAGCAAAATTCTCAAAATTTATCTGGGATAAAAATCATAAGAACGGACTAACCTCCGCTCTTTTTTTGTTAAGAAAAATGACCACTGAGGCACTAAGATCGCTCAAAAAAAAATGTTATATTGCCCAATGCGTGACAGATATTAGTGTGTCTTAGTGGTCTGTATATCTAAGTATTTTGAAAAATCTCAAAAAATGATAACACAGAAATACATTAACGACATTGCCTGTAAGATTGTAGGCAGTGCAATTGAAGTACATAAATATCTTGGCCCAGGTTTGCTGGAAGCTGTATATCATAAATGTATGATCGAAGAATTAGCTGACGCTGGTTTTTTTGTTCAATCACAATTGTACGTGCCGATTAAATAAAAGAATAAGAATTTAGGTGGTGCACTTAAACTTGATCATTTGGTGTAAGATCTTGTAATTGTTGAGCTAAAAGCTGTTGATATTATGATTAATTTGTCCAAGGCCAAATGCCCCACATGACTCCTGTCTGGAAAACTTTACATATTTGCCTATCCTCAAGAAATAAGCACTGAAGCTCAATGGCGTATGTAGGAAATAGTATTTGCTTGAAATGTTCCACTTTTTGTGCCATGAGTTGAGGTTTAAAACCCTTCTTCTTTAGCTTACTTCAACCGCTATTATCCTCCCATTCTTATTATTAATCTTACTTTGCCTATGGTTCACCTCCTGTAATTACCGTGAGACGGGAAGATAAATTGGAGTTAACACGGTTAAGAAATAATTAACTTTATTCCTAAAAAATACTGTACCTTCGCATAAAAAATAGAAATATGAGTCAGCATTTAATCGCACCCTCATTGCTTTCAGCCGATTTTGCCAACCTGGCCAGGGATATTGAAATGCTCAATAATAGTGAGGCCGACTGGTTTCACCTTGATGTAATGGATGGGGTTTTTGTGCCAAATATTTCTTTTGGGATGCCCGTGATAAAGGCCATTGGCAAGCTTGCCCGCAAACCACTCGATACCCATTTGATGATTGTACAGCCTGAACGTTACTTTGAGGCCTTTAGGGATTTGGGCGTACATACATTAAGCATCCATTACGAAGCAGTAACCCACCTCAATCGGGCTGTAAATCAGATTAAAGAACTGGGGATGAGGGCCAGTGTGGTTTTAAATCCGCATACACCCATCGCTATGCTTACTGACATTATAAAAGAGGTTGATATGATCCTGATTATGTCGGTAAACCCGGGCTTTGGCGGGCAAAAGTTCATCGAAGGAACGTATGATCGTCTCAGACAGCTTAAAAAACTCATCATCGAAACCGGCTCCCAAGCTTTGATCGAAGTGGATGGAGGCGTAAGTCTTGAAAATGCCCCACTCCTGACAGCCGCCGGCGCTGATGTTCTGGTTGCCGGTAATACAGTGTTTTCATCTGCTAATCCTGCCGAAACAATAGAAAAGCTCAAACATTCCGGAAATTAATTGTCCTTGTTTTGTTTGATTTTGCAATGCTAACACTGGAGGTTAAAGGCTGAAGTGGATCACCATACGCTATCTCACTTTTAAACTTGTTTTGTTATTTGAAGTTGTCCAGAATGCGCTGTCTGTCTTCGTTCTCTTTGTCGTTTTTGTGATACAGCTCTATAAAAACAATACAATGGTCGGCTAAGAAATGTGCATAAACCAATCTCAACCCACTATTTACACCACGCCCTTTAAGTGCTTTGCAAGCTATCTTTTTAACTTTTATGACGCAGGTATCTATGCCCAGATTGTCAATCCTAAAGCTAAATGGAGGTCTTTCTTCCGGCTTCTTGCGCAGAATTGTTTTTACCTCATTAAGATCGTCGTGTAGCGTTCGGTATTTTTTCAGCAGGCTTTTTAAACCCCTCTGAAATTCAGCCAATTCCTCAAATTTCATTGCTCCTCCTGCTCCTCTTCATAGTTGCGAACAGCGTAGGGCACCTCACGGTAAAAGGCCAGTTCATAGCTTATGTACTTGCCCTCATCGGTTACCTCCCAAGGTAAATCTTTGTGAGAATAGTTACTGATAGTGGCTGCAC
This sequence comes from Lentimicrobium sp., assembly GCA_034007585.1. Lineage (GTDB taxonomy): Bacteria > Bacteroidota > Bacteroidia > Bacteroidales > Lentimicrobiaceae > Lentimicrobium. The sequence goes on from JAVEQP010000122.1 coordinate 3,188, forward strand.
TCCAATCGCTCATTTGCTCAATGACCCTGTCAATAACATCTTTCTCACTTGCTTTAAACTCTGATAGGTTCGCTTTGATTAAAGGTATGTAGCGGGTTTGTTGTAATCCATAATATTCGGTTTTTATTCTTTGCAACTGTCCGGCCTCAATCATTTGGTTCAGAATGGCATCCAACTTATGTGGAACCGGACCATAGGGCAATTTACGGTATCTTGCACCTGTTAAATGTTCTTCATACAACTCATAGTAGTTAAAATCAGAAAAATATAACAATTTACTGAGTGCGGTTTCTCCAACATTGGGTTTGCCGGCACACTTTTCGAGAATATAAAGAAGTACGTTCTTTAATTTATTTACCTGAAGTTCAGGTACTGAAATGCGCTCTCCTGCTATTTGCTTTTTATACTGGAACTTTATATCAGTTGAATCTGATACAGAGGAATTTTCAGACATAAATTCATCCAAAGAAAAACTAAGAATCATTGAAAGCCTCTGAAGTTCCAGCGCATCAACACTTCTGTTTCCTAATTCAATCTGAGTCAACGAAGGCCGGGAAATTTCGAGCCTTTTGGCCAAATCAGCCTGTGAAAGGCCTTTTAATTTTCTTAATTTAGCAATTCTCTCACCGATTTCTTTTTGTGATATTTGAGCTTTCATCGTTTTTTTGTTTTATCGTAGAGCAAAAATACGAAATGTTTTATTATAAAACAATCTATAGTTAGATTTACCAGCAAATTTAATAAACGCGCCCCGTCTCAGGCGGGACCCAGTTAAACAAAAACATTGGGTGTGCCCCTCAACCTATTCTCATTCCAACAATCTACGCTTGAGCCCCCTCCGAATAGTGCTTTTTCGCCACCAAGGCCCAAAGACACAAAGAATCACTAAGTTTAAATGCCTGATTTTTATTTCTTTGTGAACCTTGGTTTCACTTCTACAGGCTCAGTGCATCGCTTCGTGCCTGCCCGACGTAACGTAGTGGAGGCTGGTCTTAGTGGCATTCTCTTTTTTTTACTTATTTGGAGTGGCCTCAACATTCAGGAAATTAATTGTCCTTGTTTTATTTGATTTGATTTTAACAATCCTTACATTTGGGGTTAAATAAAAATCAATTTTATGAAACAACTTTACTTTTTGCTGCTCCTGGCAGGATGCGTAGTGCAGTTGCCGGCACAAATCACTGAATTCCCCCACCATGAAGGGTTTGAGAATGTGCAATTTCCACCGGCCGGTTGGATTGGTTACCCCATTGTAGCAGGCGATGCCGAATTTGTGCGTGTTACCCAGGGCGAATGGCCTGCGTGTATGCCCCACGATGGCAGTGAGGCCATGGCTCAGTATAACTCATTCAATGCTTCAATAGGAGAGGAGGCTGTGCTAATCAGTCCTGAATTGATATTGACGGAGGATAACGTACTGCGGTTTTGGTTTTTCCGTTCCGAAGATCCCAGCAACAACCGCCGCGATAGAATTGAAATATATTACAATTCCACACCCGGTCTAACCGGTGCCACTTTGCTGGATTCCGTTTACCGGGCCATTAACTTTTATCCGGCTGTCGGGTATGCGGGCTGGTACCAGTATCAATTTACATTTAATCATCCCGGGAGCACCTATATTATCTTTAAGGCAATAAGTGCTTATGGCTGGAAGATGTATCTGGATGACGTTGAGGTGAACACCAACAGCATCGATGTTGATCCGCCGGTAGTCATCTCATTGGACGGCACCCAGGTTTATGCCCAGCAGCCAATGAATCTTAAACTGATTGTGCGCGATGTGTCAGCTATGCCGGAAACCCTGGATGGTGAATTCACCATAGATGGACAAACCCAGGGGATTGTAATGACGAAAATTTACGGGACACAGGGCGACTTCACCTATGAAGGGTATATAACCGGCCGGCCTGACCATACCCAGGGTGAGATTAGGTTTTGGCTGGTTGATCAAATCGGAAATGCCGCCTGGTCTGAGTATTTCCCATTGAATTGGGATTGGGTAAAACCCATACTTGAAGAAGGTTTTGAAGGAGAAGTTTTTCCACCCGAAAACTGGAGCGTACAGGGAGAACCCCTTACATGGTTTATATGGGACGATTACGGCATGGTATATTATACCGACAGTGATGAGGTGGACTGGGAAGTATATCCGCCCGAAGGCAAACGTCAGGCGGGAGTGGAATGGGACTTCCAGGGAAACACTCAAAACGAATGGCTGATTACCCCGGAGGTGGCAATTACAGAAAATGCTGTCCTCACGTTTAAAACTTTTGTCCGATTGCACAGCTACGACTATGATGAATATCTGGTTAAGGTTTCTACAGACGGGTTCAGTTGGGCAACCTTGTGGAACGCTTATGATTATCCCGCGGGTGTAAGCAATTATGACGAGGATGTTTCATTGAGCCTTAACAATTATGTTGGACAGAATATCCGTATTGCCTGGCATGCTCACAATCTTTATGGTGGTAATCTTTGGTATTCGTGGTTTGTGGATGACTTAAAGATACGGGCAACCGATACCATTGTCGGAATAGATAAAAGGGATGATTTTTCGGCTGTCCATGTTTTCCCCAATCCTTTTGTTAGCAGCACAACCATTGAGTTCCAAACTTCCACCGGTGGCAATGTTTCATTACATGTGTTCCGAAGTGACGGCATAAAAGTTCTTGAACAAACCATACAACAGCTTTCAGCCGGTCCGCATGAAATAAGGATTGATGGTTCCTCATGGCCTGCGGGCTTATACTTATATAAATTGTGTACCGAAAGAGGAATTTCTACCGGGAAAATTATCCGGAGATAGTAGAGATTGAAGTGAAAGCAGCCTCAGGCGGACGGACAGGCTTCAAATGTGCAAAGAAATTTGAAAATTCCTGATTTGTCCCGTCCCATGCGTATGGGATGCGGAACGACTCCTCAAATCGTCAAATTTTCAAAGCTAAAATATAACCAACCAGGAACCCTCTCGCTCTCGCTATGCTCTCACGAGACAGGAGAACTAAGACCCCAGAACCCGGAACCTTCAACCTCCATCCTACTTTTCTTTGCACAATAACCAAATTCCATGTAACTTTGTAGGTTCATTGACATAATTTAAAAGCATCATTTATGGATACACCTTTCAAAGGCCTTCAACCTGCAGGCATGTGGCATTATTTCGAGGAAATTTGTAAAATTCCCCGACCATCAAAAAAAGAAGAAAAAATAGCAGCCTATTTAGTTGCATTCGGCAATCAGCATGGACTTGAGACCATTGTTGATGAAATTGGTAATATCTTAATCCGTAAACCGGCTACTCGGGGTATGGAAAACCGAAAATCGGTGGTGCTGCAGAGCCATATAGATATGGTGTGTGAAAAAAACAGCGACACCCTCCATGATTTTGATGTTGATCCCATTCAACCTTATGTTGAGGGGGAATGGGTGAAAGCACGTGGTACTACTCTTGGTGCAGACGATGGCATTGGTGTGGCAACCCAACTGGCGCTTCTGGAGTCCAAAGACATTCCGCACGGACCCATTGAATGTTTGTTTACGGTGGATGAAGAGACCGGTTTAACGGGAGCATTTGGATTAAAACCCGATCTGTTGCAGAGTTCCATTCTGCTTAATCTGGATTCAGAAGATGAAGGTGAACTTTTCATCGGATGTGCCGGTGGCATAGATACGCTCATTTCGCTCAATTACAGTAAAGTGCCCGTTGGTGCCAATATGAATGGCTACACTATAAAGGTATCCGGACTCAAAGGCGGTCACTCCGGCGACGACATCAATAAAGGACTGGGCAATGCCAATAAAATGCTGAACCGTATTTTGTGGGAAGCCACCAGGCGGTTTGAACTGCGCCTGTCAAAATTTGATGGTGGGAATCTGCGCAATGCCATTGCACGTGAAGCTTTTGCCATTGTAACCGTACCCAACCGTTTACAACAGGAGTTTGAAGCTTTTGTAAAGGACAAGCATCAGAAAATTCGCAACGAATTTAAAGTGACCGAACCTGGCCTGAATATTCAGGTAAAATCGCATGAACTGCCCGATTACCTTATGGATATGGCCACTCAGGAAAAGTTGCTCAATGCCCTTTATGCCTGTCCTCACGGGGTTATGGCCATGTCGGCTGATATCCCTGATTTTGTGGAAACCTCTACAAATCTGGCATCGGTAAAAACACACGATACCCATGTGGAAATTACCACCAGTCAGCGCAGCTCGGTAGAATCATCCAAATACGATATTGCCAATATGGTAGTGGCCGTATTTAGTCTGGCAGGAGCCAAATCAAAACATTCAGATGGCTATCCGGGCTGGACACCCAACCCAAACAGCGAAGTGCTCGACATTACCCGCAAGGCTTACAACGACCTTTTCAAGGTTGAGCCAAAGGTACTGGCCATTCACGCCGGTCTGGAATGCGGCCTTATCGGCGAAAAATATCCGGAAATGGATATGGTTTCTTATGGTCCTACCATCAAAGGGGCGCATTCACCCGACGAAAGGTTGCAGATTGATACCGCTCAGAAGTTTTGGGACCTGACCCTCGAAGTGCTGAAGAATATTCCGGAAGCCTAAGCTTCATATATCCTTTGATAAAATCCCGGCCAGAGAAAGCCGGGTTTTTTATCAAATTTTGCGGTATTAAAAATGTCTTTATTCCCAAATCGCCCGAAATGAAAAAACTCATTGTTCTGGTTCTGACCTGCTTTTCATTGTTGTCTTTATCTTTTTCTTGCCGGCAGGCAGCGTGGTCCGGCAATGGTTAAAGGGCTCAATAACAATATTATCAGTGCAACAGTATTGGGTAGCCAGATTAGTATTGAACCTAAGGTGGTTGGCAAAATATCCTGGAGCAAAGTGCCTGGTCTGGTATTTCTGGATTTTTCCGAATCGGCAAAAGACCCGGTGATGACTGTAATCAGGCTGACCCTCGACACCCCCTTATCGGTTTATCGCGGTCAGGGTCATTTTTTTGAGGAATAATTACAATCCAAGCCCCACACCCATGCGCAATATGGGATTTGAATAGGGCGAAAGCGGATCATCAATCAGGTTCCACAGACCCATAATATAAAAATAGGATTTTCCGGAGATGCGTTGTCGATAGCCACCGCCGATAAAGAAGCTGTTGATGGTGGCTTCCTCTTTTGATTTGGTCACGTTGCCCGAAACAAAATATATATCCGTGTAGGTGTATAACAATCTTTCGTACTCTATATGGGCAAACAGGTTCTCAATTATAGCGTACCGGGCGTATAGGCTTCCACCATAAATATTGGTTTTGAGATCATATTTGGTACCTGTGGTATAGTCGTAAAAATAATTTTTAATCCTGAAGTATTTATAGGTAATCCCAATACCGGTTTCCAGTTTATCGGTCACACGGTATCCCACGGTAGGGGAGAGATCTATGAGGGTCATATCTCCGAATTGTAGCCCGATACCTCCACCAACGATAAGCCTGTCCTTAAAACCAGGCTTATTGGTGTTTCTGTTTTCCTGGGCTGAGGCCGTATTGCGAAGTATAAATAAGCCTGATAAGAGTAGCAGTAAAATGAATAAGGGTCGTTTTAGCATGATAGTCAGAAAAAATGGAAAAGTAAAAATACAACTTTTATCTCTTAAACCACATGAATTATTCCTTTTCAATGCTTAAATTATGGACGAGGGAGTATTTTTTCAATCATTTCAATAATCTAGTTATGATCTAAGTAATTGTTATATAGAATGCTATCCGGTGTTGTTAGAAAAAGGTCAAAAAAACTTTAAAATTTTGTTGTGTGGAATAAAAAAGGGTGTACTTTTGCATTCCCAATCGCGGGCAGAAGGAAGAGGCGAGAGAGAGAAAGCCTGGGGATTAAGAAGTTTTTTGAAAATATTTCAAAAAAGAGTTGCAGAGTCAAAAATTATTTGTATTTTTGCAGCCCCAAACGAGAAAAACCGGTTGGGAAATTAAAAAAGAA